>DASSGE010000518.1:0-4931 GCA_035693605.1 Binatia bacterium | reverse complement strand
CGGCAAGACGGTGGCTGTCCGCGCGCACGGTCAACGGCACGCGGTGACCTTGTTGCTACGCATGCTCGGATTGGCAGAAGATGTTAAGACCGTTACGGTTCACGATAAGGATGTCGGCCGCTGGGGCCAGTGGCAGAAAGTCGTCAGCGGCGAGTGCGTTGCCACCTTCATGTCGCCCTTGTATTTGCCGGAGGCGTTGAATGCAGGATTGAAGGTCCTTGAGGCTCCCGACATTCCCATCGTCGGCCACTTTGCCCAGGCCTGCCTGGCTGAGTTCGCCCGGGACGATCACGCCGTAATGCGCGCCTATATGCAGTCGGTCATACATGCGTTGGTTTGGCTCACCTGCCGTCCTGCCGAGGCCCTGACCACGCTGGCGCCTCAACTGAAAGCTTGCATGGAAATCGCCGATGACGACGAGTTGAAACGCCGCTTCGATGCGGTGGTGACCGGCTTGAAGCTCCGTCCCTATCCAACCCCGCAAGCGATCGCCAACACCTACGAGATCGCCGTCATCGAATATCCCGATGCCAAGGGATTAAACCCGCTGTCGCTATGGGATCTGCACTGGGTGAAAGAACTTGACGACGCTGGGTTCATCGACGAACTAGTGAAGAATTTGTCGGAAAGCTCCGGGTCTTGATCCGTCATTCCGGCGCAGGCCGGAATCCAGGGGTGGGGTGGTCTTCTTTCGCGTTACCGACCTAAGAATGGACACCGGCCCTGCGCCGGTGTGACGCGACGGGAGCAACCGCGTTACTATTAGTCGACTTGGGACACGCTCGAGTTTTGACCAGACGAGCGCGGACTATACGCTCCATGCCTCATGAAGCAGCCCTGTGTGTATATTCTTGCCAGCAAGCGAAATGGTACATTATATGTCAGGGTAACGTCAGATTTGACCCAACGGATTTGGCAGCATAAAAATGATCAGGCCAAAGGTTTTACAAAGCGCTACGGTGTCCACAGACTGGTGTGGTATGAAGCCTGTGATGATATGGGAGTCGCGATAGCGCGCGAGAAAGCGATTAAGGAATGGAAACGCGCTTGGAAGATTCGCCTGATTCAAGAAGCCAATCCGGAGTGGAATGACTTGTACGATGAGTTGTTGTAGTTGGATTACAAGTTCTGTCACTTTTCTACTGCGATGCATGCAGCACTGGTTCGTCATTCCGGCGCAGGCCGGAATCCAGGAGGGGAGGAGGTATACCCGTTTCCGCCAGAGTAACCCATGGACACCGGCCTTCGCCGGTGTGACGGTCTCACCCGCCATCGAGACATTCCATTTATTTGTGAACGTAATTCGACGATCTGTGGAGGCCAACTCATATGATTGCCGCTGAAGAGAACGCGCTCTTAACCCAAACCGACCGCGGAACGCCGTGCGGCGAATTGATGCGGCGTTACTGGCAGCCGGTGGCGTTGAGCGAAGAGCTGCCGGAGGGTGGCGCGCCGCTCAAGGTTAAAATCCTCGGCGAAGAATTGGCGCTGTTCCGCGATGATCAGGGACGGCCGGGTTTGATCGGGCTGCATTGCGCGCACCGCGGCACCGACCTGAGTTATGGCCGGGTCGAGGATGGCGGGTTGCGCTGTCTTTATCATGGCTGGCTCTACGATATTTGCGGCCGGGTGATTGATCAGCCGGGCGAACCGGGCGGCGGCGCGAACAAAGCGGCGATTCGTCATCTGGCTTACCCCTGTCAGGAAATTGGCGGAATCATTCTCACCTATATGGGACCAGGCGACCCGCCGCTCGTGCCCAACTACGAGTTTCTCACCGTCGCGCCGGAGTATCGCACGGTGGTGAAGGCGTTCTACGAATGTAACTATTTGCAAGGCAATGAAGGCAACATCGATCCGGTGCACCTGTCCTTTTTGCATCAAATTTTTGATGAGGCGCAAATCGCCCGCCGCCGCGTCGTTCAAAGCGTCAATGCGAGCGACAACACGCTGCTCGCCAAAGACGTGGCACCGACCATCGAAGTCGAAGTCATGAACTTCGGCCTGCGGATTTCTACGCTGCGCGATGCCAGCCCGGACAAGCGCTATCTGCGGACCACTAACTTTATCATGCCCAACCTGGCGGCTTTCGGCGGTTCGACGGTGGGCGCCGGCTATGCGGCTCATTGGCATGTGCCGATCGACGATCACCATCACTGGAAATATATTTTCGCCTTTAGCCGCACCAGCCCGTTGGATGAATTTTTGCGCACGCGCAGCCGCGCGGAATTAACCAAGGATTTTCGCCTGACCAGGAACGCTGCGAATCGCTACCAACAAGATCGCGCGTCGATGCAGACTCAGACATTCACCGGCTTGGGCACCAACTTTCAGGTGCACGACGCGTTCGCGACCGAGAGCCAGGGGCCGGTGCAGAATCGCACGGAAGAAAATCTGGTGTCGTCGGACAAAGCGATCGTCGCGGCGCGCAAGCTGATCCTGAACGGGATCAGGGACGTTCAAGCGGGTCGGGAGCCGCAGCACGTGATTCGCGATGCTAAATTAAATCGCTTTCCCAACCTGGTGGTGATCTCCGACGTGATCGCGAAATCGATGGACTGGAAAGAGTACACGCGGAGCCGGGAAGTAAAATAGGCGCGCCCTCAGTTGTGGCTTGGCGGCATAGTAACCCGGGGAGAGTGCGTTCAAGAGCTTTCTCGCTGCGCGCGAAATGACAGATGCGAGTCTCTGTCATCCCGAACGAAAGAGAGGGATCTCGCCGCAATGAACCAGCGATGGCCGATACGAACTGAACAGGGAGCCGATATGCTAACAAAACTCTTCATCTGGATTTATCTGCTGATCCTGCCTTCGGCGGTGGTCGCCCAGGAGCGCTATTTGATCGCCTACGCCGGCTTTGCCGGATTTCAGTCGCCGCTGTGGGCGACCAAAGAATTGGGATTGCTCACCAAGTACGGCATCAATGCGGACTTGATTTTGACGCCGGGCTCGACGCGGCAGATTCAAGCCATGCTTGGCAACAGCGTGCATTTCGCCCAGGTCGATGCCGTGACCACGATCAATGCGATTGCCCAGGGCGCCGATCTGGTGATGATCTCGGGCTCGCTCAATACTTTTCCGTTTAGCTTCGTCGCGCAAAAAGAGATTCGCAAGCCCGAGGATCTCAACGGCAAGAAGGTCGGCATCGTCGGTTTCGGCGGTGCCAACGAGTTGGCGATCTTGCTCGCGTTAAAAGAGTGGAACGTGCCGCGCCAGGCGGTGACGATTCTCCAGGCCGGCGGCGCGTCGCAGCGTTACTTGGGCATGGTCACCAAAGCTCTCGATGCCACCGTCTTGGCCCAGCCGGAGGTCGGCGAAGCGCAACGTCAGGGCATGAACATACTCGTCCATATGCGCGACATGAAAACGGCGGCGTTTCCGATGAATGCCATGGTGGTGCGCCGGTCGTTTCTGCAGCAAAACCGCGAGCTGGTGAAGCGCTACCAGCAGGCCTACGCCGAGGCGACCTACCAGATGATCAATAATAAGGAGAGAGCGACCGCGGTGCTGACCAAGTGGCTGCAGCAGAAAAATCCCAAAGCGATCGAGGAGACCTACCAATACGTCGCCACCAGTTTCGTTTTTCCCACGCGCATCTCCGTGCAGGGCATCCGCAACACTTTGGACATGGTCGCGGAGAAAAATCCCAAGATCGATCGGAATTTAGCGAAGTATGTCGACGAATCGACCTTGGATGAATTGGAGAAGGAAGGGTTCTTTAAGCGAATCACTGGAAAGTGATTCGCGTTCCAATAGTTCCCAGCCGTTCCAACGGTTCCAGGTGTTGGGCGGATACGGAACGCATCGGCGTTCCTGGAACATCTGGAACAATTGGAACCTTTGGAACTAACCGACCGCAGGGAGGTTTGGGAGGTTTGTGAGTTTTATGCTTACTAGAATCCAACACTTCGCCATCGTCAGTGAAAACTTCGTGCGCGAGGCGCGCTTTTTCGAAGCGGCCTTCGGCATGAAGCGGTCGAAGCCGGGGTCGGAAGAAGAGCAGAAGGCGATCCGCACCAACTATGCCGTCAGCATCGGCGACGGCTATGTCGGCGTCACCATGATCGGCCGCAAGCCCGGCTACGTGCCCGGGCTGCATCATTTCGGCGTCGACGTGGACGACGTCGAAGAAGCGATCCGGCGCATCAAGAAGAAATATCCCCAGGTCGCCGTGTTGAAGCGTCCGTCGAACCGGCCGTTTGCCACCTACGGCGCTCATGACCCGGAAGGCAATTACTTCGATCTGACTCAAGAGGGGATGTCCAATCGGCGCGATGTCTATGTTGAGCAAAAACGCGAAGCGCCGCGCCGCATCCACCATCTCAAACTGCGGGTCATGAATGCGCCGATGATCGCCGAGTTTTTCCGCGATAGCTTCGATCTCAAAGAAGGCGAGAAGGCCTTGGAAGATCCCAATTTCTATCTTACCGACGGCAGAATGACGCTCGTCATCGCGCCGTGGAAAATGTCCGACTTCGAAGGCGCCGGCATCGACCGTCCCGGCCTCGAGCACGTTGGATTTCAGGTCGAAAATGTCGAAACGGTGAAAAAAGAATTAATCGCTCTGCGCGACAGAGACCCCGACATGCGCGAGCGCATCATCGCCGAGCCGAGCGAAGGCGAGCGGCGCGAAGCATTGATCGCAACCTGCCGCTACTGCAAGCACGTGACCTCGAGTCCGGATGGCGTATTTGTCGAAATATGCGAGTAAGAGCACGGGAAGAAAACTCAAATGGGGTTCTTACTAGCGCAATGCTTTAACCAATTCTTAACACCTCGTTGTTGCGGCGGAGGCTCAGTTTGCTGAGCCCCCGCCGGCTGGTTCCATGCCTCACTTATGCGGTATGACCCTCTCGAATCGTTCCGCGCCATGCGCCGGTTTCATGACCCCGTCGTTCGATAAATTCTTTGAAGTGTTCGAGATCATTTTC
>DASSGE010000517.1:0-2571 GCA_035693605.1 Binatia bacterium | reverse complement strand
ACCGCCATCGAAGCGGTCGAGCGCGGCGCACCGGTAGGTTTTCCGCGCGACGCAGCGGCGGTCTTGATCGTCGAAGTCGAAGGGTTGAGCGAACATACGGAACATTCAATGCGTCTCGCCAGCGAGGTGTGCGAACGCAATGGCGCTCGCGAAGTACGGGTTGCCAAGGACGAGAGCGAACGGCAACTTCTTTGGAAAGGCCGCAAAGGTGCTTTCGGCGCCATGGGCACATTGGCACCCAATTATTACGTCCAAGATGGCGTCGTACCGCGCAGCCAGTTACCCGAGATGATGCGCCGCGTCGTCGCCATCAGCAAAGAATTTAACTTGACGATCGCCAACGTCTTTCACGCTGGCGATGGCAATCTCCATCCGAACATACTTTTTGATATGCGCACACCCGGCGAGCTAGAGCGCGTCATTGAAGCCGGTGCGGCGACCCTGCGCGCTTGCGTCGAATTGGGCGGCAGCATCACCGGCGAACATGGCGTCGGCATCGAAAAAAAAGCTTACATTGGGTTGCTATTCAATGACACCGATCTTTCCGCCATGACCCGTGTGCGCCGAGCTTTTGACCCTGACAACCGTTTTAATCCGGCCAAACTTTTCCCCAATCCGGTCAGCTGCGGCGAGGTGCGGTTGGAGCCTGGGAACATTCCGGCGGGGTTATGGAAATAGGACCGTTTGGAGTCTGGAGTCTAGCGTCCGGGCTTTGGGACTACTCCGAGTCCGATAACACTCGAGCTTAGACTCCGAACCCCAACTGACGAAAGCCATCACTTGGAACATACCCATCACTCCGCTAAGGACAGCGACAATACGCGAGTGCCGAGCTTGGACCTTTCCGAGCTTTACCAATGCGTTCACTGCGGCTTATGTTTGAACCAGTGTCCGACCTATCGCGTCACGCGTCTTGAAACTGAATCGCCGCGTGGCCGAATTCATCTGGTCAAAGCGGCGGCTGACGGACGCATCGAGTTGAACGACCGCTTCCGAGAGCATTTGCAGCTCTGTCTGCTCTGCCGTGCCTGTGAGTCCGCCTGTCCGTCCGGCGTGCAATATGGCCGCATCGCCGAAACCGCTCGCGAGCATATCGGACCGCCGGGCTCGCCGACGGTCAAGGCTATTTTAAATTTCGTCTTCACCCGGCTGCTCCCCCATGCCGGGAGACTAAAGCTAGTCTTCACCCTCCTGCGCCTGTACCAGCGCACCGGCCTGCAAAGACTCGCCCGTCTGTGTTTGCCCGCGAAGCTACGCTCCATGGAGGCCATGTTGCCGGCGATCCCGGAAAAATTTTTCCAGCCGGTCGCAAATGTTCTGCCCGCGATTGGCCCGCGCCGCGCGCGCGTCGCGATGCTCAACGGCTGTATCATGCCGCTGCTCTTCGGCGCGGTAAACGAGTCGACGGTACGGGTGCTGCGGCGCAGCGGCTGCGAAGTCGTATTTCCCGAAGCACAACTCTGCTGCGGCGCCTTGAACATTCATAATGGCGAAACTGTCGCAGCAAAAAGCATGGCCCGGCGCAATATCGATGCGTTTCTCGAAGCTAAAATCGATGCAATTATCGTCAACGCCGCCGGCTGCGGCGCTGCAATGAAGGACTATGACTTTCTATTGCGGGACGATCCGGCCTACGCCGAGAAGGCCAAACGTTTCACCACGCTGGTCAAAGACGCCGGAGAATTTCTCGCCGCGCTCGGCTTAGTCGGGCCATTAAAACCGATCGATTTGACCGTCACTTACCAAGATCCCTGCCACCTAGCCCATGGGCAGAAAATTCGCCGCCAACCCCGCGAGCTGTTGCGAGCGATCCCCGGAGTAAAATTAATTGAAATGGAGGGTTCGGACCGCTGTTGCGGCAGTGCCGGCATTTACAACCTCACCCATGCCGCAATGTCGCAACAGCTGCTCAAAGAAAAAATGCAGACGATAGGCGCGGCCCATGTTGACGCCATTGTCGCGCCCAATCCTGGCTGCATGCTGCAACTGCGTTTTGGCGCGCAGCGCTATGGGCCGAATCTGCCGATCTATCATTTAATAGATCTGCTCGACCGCGCCTATGGCGAGACACCGGGGAAACCGTGAAGATTTCCACGGAGCAACTTGCCGAGCGATTGTCGACCACTCTCGGTGCCGAGGCAATTACTGCGGACATATCACAGCGCGCCGAATATACCATCGACGGAGTCACACCGGCATTGATCTGCACGCCGGCCACGGCCGATCAAATGGCCGCCGCTGTGAAAATTTGCTGTGAATCATCGGCGGCTATCGCCCCCTGCGGCGGACGCACGGCGATGAGTTTGGGAAATCCGCTGCGCACTTACGATGTCTCCATTAGAACCACTCGGCTCAATCGACTGATCGAGCATGATCACGCCAACCTCACAGCGACGGTTCAAAGCGGCATGACTCTAAACGCTCTCCAAGCCGCTCTCGCGCCGCAAAAGCAATTCGTCCCCGTCGATCCGCCCTTGCCCGAACGGACAACGCTTGGCGGCATCATCGCGGCCAATCTGAACGGTCCGCGACGCAGCAGCTACGGCAGCGTGCGCGATCTGGTCATCGGCA
>DASSGE010000516.1:0-6273 GCA_035693605.1 Binatia bacterium | reverse complement strand
GTGATCACGAGAACGCCCTGATTTGTCATGGCCACCTCGAATGCTATCCCCCCAACTTGGATTCGTCGACGGCTAAAGCGCCGGCGCGATCAACTCGCGTCCGAGGAACTCCGTCACCAGCGGCCAGGTCAGATCGGCGAGATAGGGCTGGTAGCCGTCGGATTCTGTGGATGCGAAGCCGTGATTGCCGAAGTGAAAATAGTGCCATTCCAAAGATTTGCCGTTGGAGTGAAAACTTTCCATGACCCGCTGCTGCACCGGAAAGGTGCTGTGCTGATCATGGCCGCCGTAGAGGATCATCGACGGACACTGGATCTCGCGCGCGGCATCGCAGGGATGGCGCGGTCGAATCTCGCTCGGCTGTTCGTCGCGCACCGACGGATAGTAGGCGACAAACGCGCGCGCCGCCGGCGTCGCCGCGACGAAGTGGATGCCCAGCCGCCCGCCCATGCAGTAACCGACGACCCCAACCCGCGCGCCGTCGACGTCGCTCCGCGCCAGACAATAACGCCAGCCGCGGTCGATGACCCGAACGAAGTCGGGGTCGGGCGTCTTGTTTTGAATCTCGGTGCCCTTGTCGATATGCGTCTCCGCGGGATAACCGAGCATATGATATAGGTTCGGCACCACCGCGGTATAACCCAATTGGGCGAATTTATACGCCGCCGTTTTCAAATAGCCGGTGAGCCCCGAATGCTGATGAATCATCAGTATCGCCGGCCCCTTCTCCACGCGCTCCGGGTGCGCAATGTAGCCTTCGATGCCGTCCTTAGCTTCTTTCAATCCTCGTGTAACGATCTTCGTCATCGAACCCATCCTCCAATGGCTTGACTGGCTTCGCAGGATCCGCACCGCTTGTTGGTTGCGTGCCTCTCAGCCAAATGATCCGGCATTTTCGATTATCAATTTTCCATTCTCAATTTCTCTTGTACAGCCGATCGAAAAATCCTTCGCGGCTGAGTTTGTCGACGATCGTGTTGTCCATGAACGTCTCCGCCGGCGTTGCTTTTTTGCCGATGAAGTCGAGTATCGTTTGCACGGCATCGGGTTCGGCGCGCGTCACCCGCTCTAAATACGTCACCGAATCGCGGTAATGCTCCTCCGCGTCCTTGGGGTCGCGCATATGGGCGTATTTCATGATCGCCTTGATGCTGCGCTCCTTTTGCTGATTCATGAAAGCTACTCCCTCGGCGTAAGCGCGCACGATACGCTCGACGGTTTCCGGCGCGCGCCGCAAATAGTCGCGCGACACCGCGATCGTATTCATCGAATAGGGGATTCCGAAATCGATAAGCTTAATTAGCAGCTTGGGCTGGCTCGGCGGCGCCACGCGCAGATCGCCGGTGACGGCGCCGGCGATCTGACGGTTTTGAAAAGCCGCGGCGACCTCCAGCGTGCCGCCCATTTGGCGCACGTTGACCGCGCCTTCCAGCCCGGCTTTACGCAACAAGATGCGCGTCAGATTATCGGTGATCGAGCCAAAGCGGGTGACGCCGAGAGTTTTGCCCTTGAGATCTTCGACGCGGTTGATTTCCGGCTGAACGTACAATCGGTGATAAGGACGGTTCGCCGTGCCGGCAACGCCGATAATCGGCGCACCGCTCAAGATCGCATTGACGACGGCATTGGTCGCCGCGCTGCCGCCATGCAGATCGCCACCAATCAGCGCCTGCACAACCACCGGGCCCGAAGAGATAAAAATAAGATCGGCTTGAATGCCATTTTTTTCGAACGCACCGCTTTCCTTGGCCATCCACACTCCGGTGGCCATCGCGCCGACCGACGAATAGGCGAAGGTAATTTTGCTTTGCCCCTCGGCGCGCGGCAGCCAAATCGATGACAAAAATACCAACAATGCGCAGATGCGAAGCGAGATCAGTGATCGGCTCATGTCGGCTCCGTTAATTGTTATTTCAACCCTGCGTTTACGGCCAGCGTCCCTTGTACAGACTATCGAAAAGTTCTCGCACGCCGACTGGCCGACGATGGAGTGGCCCTGAAGCATTCTCCGGGCTGACTGCGATAATCAGGCGCGGCACTTTAAGCAAATTGTGCAATCTGTTGTTAATTCCTCGTCGACCTTATTGCGCTGTGGTTTTTCTGAACAACTCCACCACCTCGTTGTAGCGGCGTCCCCATTTGAGCGGCGAAACGACATGAATCTCCGTTCCTGGTTCCGTGAGCCACTTGACGTCGGCCCGGGTTGTCCAGCGCGACTGTTTGTGCGCCATGATTTCTTGACCCGGTTTCGAAAGGTAATAGTCCAGCAACAATGCCGCAGCGTGCGGGCGCGCGGTTTTCGCCGTGATCGCGATTATGGATGGCGGCTTTACAATGACAGGAGTGGTGAAGACAAAATCGACCGGCGCGCCTTTGGTTTTGAATTCCACGGCGTTGTGAATATAACCGTCGATAAACAGATCGTGCTCGCCGGCCGCGGTCAACTGGGTGATCAGCGAATGGTTTCTCTTGAGCTTCAAACCCTGCTCGGTCACGAGCCTTCTTAAGAAAGCCGCGGCCTTGCTCTCGCCCAAGAGATCGATCATGCCAGCGAACCAGTCATGGGCGTCTTGATCCAGCACCAACCTTCCTTTCCAGCGCGGCTGCATTAAATCTTCGTACGACTTGGGCGCCTCACCGGGCCTCACCCTTGCGGTGTTAAAGATCATCGCGTATCCGGTCGCGAAGGTAGTCGCCATGAAACCTTCCGGGTCGGTGAAGCCCGGTCGCATAAAAGCAACCATCGGGCTTTTGTATCGAGCGATAATTTTCTTATCGAGAAGCTCAGGCATGAACGTTCCGCGCAGGGAAATCACGTCGGCGCTGGGGACCCCCGAGCGGGATTCCGTCACCGTGCGGTTGACGACCTGCTCGGCTCCCAACCTGGTATAGCGCACATCAATGAACGGATACTGTTTAGTAAACCCTCTGGTAAGCTCGTCGTTGTCGGGGGCATTGATCGAACCATAGTAATGGATCAAACCTTCTTTCTTCGCACCTTCCACAAGAGCCTTCAGTCGCTGCTCCGCCGGCTTGCGGTTGATTTCCGCCAGCAGGCTCTCCACGTTCGCTTCAGCGCCATGAAGCTCCGCGCCGACTAACCAGCTCGTCACGACAAACAACCACCCAGTGTTTCTCAGCAAGCGCTTCACAAGCTTTTCACTTCTGACATGATCGGTCCAAGGGAGCGACGATAATCGACTCACATCAGCCCCCACCGAGCCCGCTGCCGAGTATTTCCACGCCTTCGGTTTTCTGAATGTAGCCGGCGAATTGATATTTGTTTTCTCGCGGGTCGGGCACCCGTTTGGATCTTTTCGGTCGATCGTCGTCGAGCGGCTCGACGCGGGCGCGAATAAAATGCGGGCCGTTACTCGAAAGTGCAGTTTGCATCCTGGTGCGAAATGCCGAGGCGTTTTCAATGGTGCAGGCGCTCTCGATGCCGCAGCCTTTAGCGACCGTTTCTAAGTTCATCTTACCCGCGGTTGCCGTCGGCATGCCTGGCGCATGCTTATTACTACCGAGATAATTCTGGTTGTCCATGAGGACAATCGTCAAATTTTTCGGCGCCTCATTGGCGATCGTCCCCAAGACGCCCAAGTTCAAGGTCAGATTACCGTCGGAATCGATGGCGATGATCTTCCGATTAGGCAGCGCCAGCGACAGCCCCAGCGCGGTCGATGAGCACATGCCCATGGTTAGATGAAACAAATTCGCTTCGCGATCTTTTAGCTGACCCCAAAAGCCGCTGTTGTTGCCAATACTGGTGAGCACCAGCACATCGTCTGGAACCAATTCCGACAATTCTTTCAACAAAGTATAACGCGTTACCATAAAGCCTCCTCGTTGAGCAGCACGGCGACGGGCTTCAACCACGCGCGCGCGGATGCGTTGCAATCCTTGATGGTGCGGACGATATCCTGCGACCGGCTGACGATGCGATAAGGAATGTCCATGGCATTCAGGCCCGGCTCGGTGGTTTTTTTGTAAAGCCCCATCCAGCGCGGATCGCCGATATCGCCGCGATAGGGGATCACCACCAGCACCGGCACTTCGTGCAACAAGTTGATGCGCGCCAGATGGTAGGTCGCCACCAGCAGACCAGAAGTTGCGAGCATCAACGCCGGTTTTTTGCCGCCGAACCAGGCCCCGAATCCGATGCCGGTCGCCTCGGCTTCGTTAGCCGCGCCCACATAGTGAATGTCGCGGTCTTCGGCCAGCATTTTATAGACTTCGATGAATTGAGCGTCAGGCACGCCGGAAGCGAAATCGACACCGGCTTCTTTGAGACCTTGGATCACCAGTTGCGCTTTTTCCGGCTTCATATCCATCTTCTCCTTCTAACTTGGAATCATCTCTCGCCAAGGCGCAAAGACGCCAAGTTCGGAATTGTTGTCATTTCGACCGCAGGGAGAAATCTGTTCCAGATCCCTCGCATTCGCTCGGGATGACGGGCCCCGTCCCGTCACCTTTGCGCCTTGGCGCCTTTGCGAGAGATATTTCGGGTTCCTATTTTGCGCCCTTTGCGTTCTTTGCGGCCAATCTTATCCTCGGCTGCCGCTCTCACCGCGGCGGCAGCGGCTGAGTGCCGCCAAATAATTTGTAGAACTCGATAACTTCGGGATCGCGCGGCAGATCTCGGATCGCTTTGTCGTTGGCGTCCGGCAACAGCGGCGACGCCTCTTCACCGGTCAACTTAATATACTCGGCAAGAAATTCCCGATCCGCGTAAATCTTTCGCATCGCCTCGCGCAAAATCTCCGCGCGATCTTTTGGCGTGCCGGGAGGCAAGATGAAGGGCGAGCCTGCAAGTCTGAAGGTGCGATGCAGCGCCAGCAACTTGCGCTCCTTGTCCGATTTTATATAGCTATCCAGTTCCGGCAGCTGGGCGAAACGCGGATGTTTATCGCCGCGGGGAATTTCAATGATGCTATGAAAATCCATCAGCCCCTTATCGAGAAACTCCGGATTTTGCTTGACGATGCTACTAGCCACACCGGCACCGGCGTCAAGCTCGCCGGCCAGCATGGCCACATCCAATTCGGGCGAAGAATAACCGACAACATATTTCGGATCTTTCAAGCCGAGGAGGTAAGCGAATAGGCGGCCGGTCAGATAAATCGGATGGCCGACGGTCTGCGCGCCGATCCTCAGTCCCGAATGAGCGCGCAACTTCTCTAAGCCGCCGAGACCGAGTTTTCGGTTGGTGAAAAACACGTAATGCGATTCGCTGTTCGGCGAACCCAAGTAAATAAATTTATCGAGATCGTATTGCACCCCGGCCTCGCCCAATAGCGCGGAGGACACCATGCCGCTCGGCGCGCTACCGATCACCGTCCCGTCGGCGCGGGCGCCGCGATAGAGATGGTTGGCTGCCTTGGTGCCGCCGGCGCCTGCCATAAACTCGATCACGACCGTTGGATTTCCCGGCACATGTTTTTTGAGATAATTCGCCACCGCCCTTGTGCGCATCTCGCCAACACCGCCGGGAGCGCTCCCACGAATGATGGTGATGGTCTTGCCTTGATAAAAAGGCGCTTGCGAAAAAACCGCGGGCGAAGAAAAAACACTTAACAAAAACCCCCAGACCGTGACGATAAAAAATTTACTTGCCTGACTTCTTACGCTCATCGGCAACCTCCTTAATCGCCCGCCAAACTTTTTCCGGTGTCATCGGCAGCGACTTCACTCGGGCGCCAGTGGCCCAGAAGACCGCATTCGCCACCGCCGGCGCGACCGGAATGATGCCGCCCTCGCCCAAACCTTTAGCACCGTAGGGTCCCGGCCCATTGGCGTCTTCGATGAGAATCGACTCGAACTCGTCGGGCACGTCGTCGAAGGTCGGCACCTTGTAGTCGACCAGGGACGAATTGATGATCTGCCCGCCGTCCCATTGGTAAGCTTCGTAAAACGTATGACCGAAGCCCATCATCGCCGAACCTTCGTCCTGTCCCTCGCATTGTAACGGATGGATTGCCTTGCCGGCATCGGCGGCAGTGACATATTTCTCCACGTGAACTTTGCCGGTCTCTTGATCGACGCTGACTTCGACGGCGCCGATGCCGATCTCCCAGAACAATGGATTAGCGGGCTGGGTTGCCATACCGCTATGCGCGTAGCCGGTGCCGACCAGTTCACCGCCCTGATCAGCGAAGTGATGGTTGATGAGCGTGCCGTAGCTAACCTTCTTGCCGCCGGCGATCGCCTCGCCGTCTTTCAAAGTGATCGCATCTTCGGGACATTCGAAATGCTCGACCGCGAGTTCGACGATCT
>DASSGE010000515.1:0-4303 GCA_035693605.1 Binatia bacterium | reverse complement strand
ATGTTTTGGAGCAGTTCATCACGGATAAGCTAATCGAAGCGGAAGTTCGCGAGGCCGGTATTCGGGTCACCGACGACGATGTCGATCGCTATATAGAGCAGGTCAAGAAGAATAATCGGCTTTCAGACGAAGATTTCAAGGCAGCTCTGGCGCGCGATGGGATGAATTTGGCGGGCTATAAAATTTCGGTCAAAACGGAGCTGGAAAAAGCCGAGATTCTCGAACGCCAAGTTAAACGCAAAGTGAGCATCACCGACGAGGACGTCGAGCGCTATTACAAGCTCAATTCGAAAAACTACCGTGCCAATGAACGGGCGCGATTCCGCCATATTTTGCTGACCCTATCCGAAAAAGCCCCGGCCGACCAAGTCAGTGTTGTCTCTGCCAAGGCCACGGAGCTGCACAAAAGGATCGTGGCGGGGGAAGACTTTGCCACCCTTGCCCGTGAGTTTTCGGAGGGCGCCGGACGCGCCGAGGGCGGTGAAATAGGATGGGTAAATAAAGGTTCGTTAATCGCCGGGCTGGAAGAAGTTGCTTTTGATAAGCTCCGTCCCGGGCAAGTAAGCGAACCCTTCCGCACAAGCATGGGTATCCATATCGTAAAACTGGAAGCGCGCGAAGCCGGTAGTGTTCTGCCGCTTAGCACGGTGGCGCCGAAGATCAAACAAGAATTGCTCAACAAAGCCCTCGAAGAACGCTTTGCCAAATGGCTCAAGTCCGATCTTCGCCGTAAACACCGCGTCGACATCAAGCTTGCCGGGGTTTCTTTCAAACCGGAAGACGCGAAAGAAGATACCGTGAATTCATTGATGGTGCGCTCGAACCGGCCGGCGCGGCCGGCCCAGCGCTCAGTGTTAAGCTATTTGAATCCGCTCTCGTACATTGTCAATGAGACGCCGTTTGAGGAAGAGGATCAGAAAGGTCCGTTGGCGAACAAGAGCGTTGTCAGTGTTTTCGGCGCACCGTTATTCGTCACCGACACTCCCGCTGAAGCACCGGATATTTTTGCCCCGGCGCCGGAAGCTGGGCAATCCAAGGGCATATTCTCGTCGATCGTTGATTCACTCAATCCATTCTCGTCAAAAAAACCCTGATCTCTTGTCTGACCGTTCCCAAGCGGAGATAATTGCTCAACTATCTCTCGCGAAGTCGTCACTGCATGGCAGCTAAACCCATTATCGCCATTACCATGGGCGATCCGTCAGGGATCGGCCCTGAGATCATTCTCAAGGCACTGAAGGATCAAGTCATCAAGAAAGTCGCCCGGCCGCTAGTTCTGGGCGACTGGGGTGTGCTGCAGCGGACGCGCGTAAAAGGGCGACGGCCGAAGCTGATCCGCTGGCAACCCGGCCAGCGGTTGCTGCCAATGCTCGACGAGCCCAACGCATTTACAGTCTGTTCTCTATCGGCGCTCAGCCCGAGAGATTCGCGCCCGGGCATCGGCGCCAAAGTCGCCGGTCATGGAGCGTTTAGCTACATTCGCGTGGCTGCTAAACTCGCTCTGTCGCGAGTCGTTGATGCCATCGCCACAGCGCCGATTAGCAAAAATATTCTCATCGACGCTGGTTACAATTATCCCGGTCATACCGAATTGCTGGGCGAGCTTGGTGGCACCCCTGAGTGCCGTATGATGCTGATTGGCGATAAGTTGCGCGTCGTGCCGGTTACGGGTCATATTCCGTTCGCCAAAGTGCCGCGTAGTCTCAATCGCCACAACATTCTCACTACCTTCGACTTGACCTATGCCAGCTTAAAACGATCCTTCGGTATTCCCCGGCCGCGGATCGCGGTGGCGGCGCTCAATCCCCACGGCGGCGAGAAAGGTATTTTTGGTGCTGAGGAGATCGAGATCATTTCGCCCGCGGTGCGGGCTGCGCGCAAACAAGGGATCCCCGTCCATGGACCGTTCCCGGCTGACAGCTTGTTTCATCACGCCGCTCAGGGCGATTACGACGCCGTGGTGTGTATGTATCACGATCAAGGCTTGATACCTCTCAAATTGCATCATTTTTACGGCGGTGTGGCTTTGACATTAGGGCCGCCTTTCATCCGCACATCGGTCGACCATGGCACCGCATACGATATCGCCGGCAAGGACAAAGCGGATGAGACCAGCATGACCGAAGCGATTCTGCTGGCGGCTCGCTTAGCGCGGCAAAATTCTCCGATGAGGAAGACTTGAACCCAGCAATATTTCGCGAATACGACATTCGCGGACTAGCCGAAATCGACTTCGACGAAAAATTTGCATTGCTGCTCGGAAAAGTGCACGGCACGGCCGTCGCTGAACAGGGCGGAACCCGTGTCGCCGTCGGACGCGACTGTCGAGCGACATCGGATGCTTATGCCGAAGCGGTGATCGCTGGTTTTGTGTCCGCGGGCTTGCAGGTTTACGATATCGGTGTTTGCCCGTCGCCGCTGCTTTATTTTTCGTTGTTTCATCTCGATCTCGACGGCGGAATTCAAATCACTGCCAGCCACAATCCGCCGCCATACAACGGCTTTAAAATTTGTCGTGGCAAAGAGACGCTCTACGGCGAGCAAATTCAACAGATCGGTCGCATGATGGCCGGGGGCGAATTTCGCCAGCTCCCGGGCGGTAAAGTGGAGCGTTTCGAAATCGTCACGCCCTATCACAAGCAGTTATTAGCCGACGTGCCGAAGTTGGCGCGACCTTTAAAGGTAGTCGTTGACGCCGGCAGCGGTGTCGGCGGCCCGGTGGCGCCGCCGATTTTTCGCGAACTGGGCTGTCAGGTACTGGAGATTGCGTGTGTTCCCGATGGCCGTTTCCCGTTTCATCATCCGGATCCGACGGTTCCGGAAAATCTGGCGATGCTGATCGACAAAGTCAAAAAAGAAAAAGCCGACGTCGGTATCGCCTATGACGGCGACGCTGACCGGATCGGCGCGGTCGATGAGCAGGGTAATATACTGTGGGGCGACGAATTATTGGTGCTCTTTGCCCGCGACATGCTCAAGCGCAACCCCGGCGCGCTGGTGATCTCTGAAGTGAAGTGCTCGCAGCGACTCTATGATGATATTGCCAAGCAGGGCGGCAGGGCGATCATGTGGAAAGCCGGCCATTCCTTGCTCAAAGCCAAGATGAAAGAGACCGGCGCGTTACTTGCGGGCGAAATGAGTGGCCATATGTTTTTTAAAGAACGCTACTTCGGCTACGACGATGCGGTTTACGCCTCGTTGCGCCTGTTAGAAATCATCGCCAGTTCGGAAAAGCCGCTTTCGGCGCTGCTCGCCGATCTGCCGAAAAGTTTTTCGACGCCAGAGCTGCGTGTGGAGTGTTCCGACGACAAAAAATTCGCGATTGCCGATAAAGCAACAGAATATTTTCGCCGGTATTACGATGTCATCGATGTCGATGGCGTGCGCGTGCAGTTCGCCGATGGCTGGGGATTGATTCGGGCGTCGAACACGCAACCGGCGTTGGTCCTTCGATTCGAAGCGCAATCGGCTGACAAGCTTCAAGAATATCGCGCGCTCGTCGAGAACAAACTCAAAGAGTTCGAGCTGCAATAATAATCGCGATGGCGGGACAAATCGTCATCCAGGGCGCGCGCGTCCACAACCTCAAAAACATCGACCTCAATATCCCGCGCGACCAGTTGGTCGTTATCACGGGTGTCTCGGGTTCCGGCAAGTCCTCGCTCGCTTTCGACACACTCTATGCCGAAGGGCAGCGGCGCTATCTCGAATCCCTCGGCGCCGACACGCGTCAGCTACTCAAGCAAATGGCCAAACCCGATGTCGACCGCATCGACGGGTTGTCGCCCGCCATCGCGATCCAGCAAAAAGCCAGCGCTTTTAATCCGCGCTCCACTGTCGGCACGCTTACCGACATTTACGATTTCCTTCGGCTCTTGTTCGCCCGGGTTGGCCAGCCGTTCTGCGTCAATTGCGGCCGAGAGATTCACACGCAATCCATCGAGCAAATCACCGATCGGATCATGGCCCTGCCGGCCGGTTCGCGAATTTTAATCTCGGCGCCGGTGCAGTTCACAGCGGGCGGCGCCGGCAAGAGTCTAGGTGAATTGGCGCGGCAAGGATTTACCCGAGTAAGAGTCGACGGAAGAAACTACGAACTCGGCAATGATATTCCTGATGTTCTTCTCCATGCAAACCAACTCGATCTCGTGATCGATCGCCTGGTGTTGCGCGACGGCGTCGAAAAGCGCTTGGCTGACTCATTGGAGGTTGCCGCGCGGGCGGGGCAACAGACGGTCAAAGTTGATACGCTGAGCGAGGGAGGTACTACGGCGCCCGAGCAGTTGGTTTTCAGTCAAAGATT
>DASSGE010000514.1:0-8001 GCA_035693605.1 Binatia bacterium | reverse complement strand
GCCGGGCGAAAAAGTCACTGACTACGTGATCCGCCACGTCAAAGCTCGGCGTGTATTCGTCGGCTGCGAGGGCGGCGAGCCTTTGATCGGCAAAGCCGTGCAGATAGTCGGCAACCAAGCGTTCATGTACTCCAGCGACTTTCCCCATGAGGTCAATGCGGCGACGTGTAAGAAGGAGTTGGACGAATTGATCGAGAATGGAGAATTGTCGAGAGCCGATAAAAGCGCGATCCTTTGCGAGAATGCGCTCCGATTCTATGGAATCGGCGAAAGGAAGCGGCAATGAAGGCGAGTGATGCAAGAGGAGGGGGAGGGCCTATGCATTCCACCTCGTACTAGAACCGTCGAGCACAGCCTGCTGCGCGCGTCGGTTATTTGGGCGCGAACACCAGGAAATACTGATATGGCAAGAACTTATGTTCCTGGGTTAGCCGGAAGCCATTACCTTCCATCTGTTTGATCAAATCTTCGCGGGCGATTTTCATTTGCATGGGCGGGCCGAAGGGCAGTTCTTTTTTGTGAAAGTCGATCATGACGATCTCGCCGCCGGGTTTGAGCAGCTTCTTCATTAGCGAGAGATATTTCGTCTGATTTTCGACATGATGCCAGACATCGCAGATGAAGATGCGATTCACCGACCGTTCCGGTAGCAGCGGGTCGTCGGGCTCGGCCAGGATCGAGACAACGTTGGTCGCTTTGGTGTCGCGTATGCGCCGATTGATGTGGCGAATCATATCGGGGCTGACGTCGACGGCATAGACTCTGCCCTTATCCGCGACAAAGTGTGCCAGGCGAAATGTGAAATACCCGGTGCCGGCACCGATGTCGGCAATCACTTCGCCGGGGTTTATCTTGAGCGCGGTCAGGACTTCATGAGGTTTTTGATATTGATCGCGCTTGGGATCCTCCAATGCATTCATGTAGGCTTTGGAGTTGTTGTGCAGCTGGTGCATTTGCTGCTGATCGCGGTTGGCCGTGTCCTGGGCAAGCACGGTAACCGTGAGCGACAAGCTGACTAAAGTCAGAAACAACCTCATTCACGTCTCCTTAGATTCTCGCGTGAAGGTTCGGCGATAAAATTAGCATCTCCATCGCGTTAGATTAAGGGCAGCATGGATTGAATAGAATTTGCCTGTTTTCTCGTTTCCCTGTATTCCTAGTCGCTATGGCGCAGACTGAGCTCAAACGGCAAATCGGTTTATTTTCAGCGGTGATGTTGATTGCCGGTGATATGATCGGTACGGGAATTTTTATTTCTACCGGTGCGATTGCTGAAACCTTGCCGACGCCGGGCGGGGTACTTCTTGTTTGGCTTTTTGGCGGGTTGCTTGCGCTTGCCGGCGCGCTCACCTGCGCTGAATTGGCGGCTAGCTTGCCCTATGCCGGAGGCGACTACATCTATATCCGTGAGGCTTACGGCCAACTGATGGGGTTTCTCTCCGGCTGGTCTTCGTTTCTCGTGACGTTTTCCGGCGCCATCGCATTTCTGTCGGTGATACTGAACGGCTTTATGGCGTTTTTCTTTCCCGTGCTCGGCTCCGAAGACGTGATCTTTTCGTTGGCGCTGCCGTTGATACCGATCACTGTCAAAATCGGCACGCTATTCTCCATGGGAATCGTGCTGCTCTTGTCCGGACTCCACTGTCTGGGTGTTAAACAAGGTACGTTGACGCAAAATGTTTTAACGATATTGAAGATCGGCGCGCTGCTAGGGATCATTCTACTGGGCATATTTTTCGGCGATGGCAACACGAGCCATTTCGAGCCGCTTTTCGACTGGGAAAAAATTGGTAACTCCAGCTTGTTCGGCGCCGCGTTTATTCCGGTGATCTTTGCCTACTCGGGGTGGAACGCCGTGACCTATATCGCCGGCGAAGTGAAAGATCCCGATAAGAACCTGCCCCGGGCGCTCATGTACGGTGTGTTGATCGTCATCGCGCTTTACCTGGCGATCAATGCGGTTTACATCTACGCGGTGCCGGTGACCGAAATGAAGGGCGCGCTACGCATGTCGGAAGTCGCGACCACGGCGCTTTTCGGCTACAAAACCTCGGCCTGGATCACCGCGATTATTACCGTTTCCATTCTTGGCGCGCTTAACGTGGTGACCATGATCGGGCCGCGGATATATTACGCAATGGCTAAGGACGGTGTATTTTTCCACCAGCTCACCTACGTCCACCCTAATTTCGGCACGCCGACCAAGGCGATTTTGCTGCAAGCCTTATGGAGTTGCTTGCTGATTCTCACCAACACGTGGGGCACGTTGTTCACCTACGTCAGTGTCGTGATCACGCTGTTTTCCGCTTTCACGGTGGGCTCGGTGATCGTGCTTCGCTTCAAGCGACCGGAGCTCAAGCGGCCTTATCGGCTCTGGGGTTATCCGATTGTGCCGATTCTTTTCGTCCTGGTTCATCTGTGGATTGTCTGGGGCTCGGTGACGGAAAAACCCAAAGAGACGCTGATCGGACTCTTCATCGTGTGTTTGGGTATTCCGGCCTATTTGATTTGGCGCAAGCGATCGGCGCAAAGCTGAATGGAGAATTGAAAATGGCAAGAAGAGACTAACTTTAGTTTTCAATTATCAAATCTCCATTATCTATTTTCACAATATGGCTGTTCGCATCAATAAAGTGTACACGCGCACCGGCGACCGCGGCGAGACGGGGCTGGTCGGCGGCAAGCGCGTCGCCAAGGATTCACCGAGGGTCGAGGCGTATGGCGCCGTTGACGAGCTCAACTCGATTGTCGGTCTGGCGCGGGTGTTCAACGAAGAAGATCGCGAATCCGGCGAAGGACATCGCTTTCTCGACGAGGTCCTGTGCCAGATCCAGGACGAACTGTTCGATCTCGGCAGCGAGCTGGCGACACCGCCGGAGTTTTTTCAAGCGGGCATGTATCGCGTAGGCGTCGATGAAATCAAACGGTTGGAGAAGTGGATCGACCATTGCCAGAAGGATCTCGAACCCTTGCAGTCGTTTATTTTACCGGGGGGCGGACGCATCGGCGCGTACTTGCACCAGTGCCGCACGGTTTGCCGGCGCGTCGAGCGGGATGTCCTGCGCTTGTCACGCGAGGAATTGATCAACGACGATGTGATCAGGTATCTGAACCGGTTGAGTGATTTATTTTTCGTTCTAGCGCGCTGGATTAGCCATCAGATGGGCGAGCCGGAATATCTTTGGCAACGCGGACTGCGCGGTCAAGGCAAACGTAAAAAGTAAAAGACAAACTTCGGACGCTCGTTTGAGTACTTGGGGGATGAATTAAGATGGGACTACTTGACGGGAAAAAAGCGGCGATTTTTGGCGTGGCTAATGACCGGAGCATTGCCTGGGCGATCGCGGAAGCCTTTCACGCGGAGGGCGCCGAGTTGGCATTCACATTCGCCGGCGAAATGCTGGAAAAACGGGTGCGGCCACTGGCCGACGGCATCGGTTCGAAAATCATCTTGCCCTGTGACGTGACCAAGGACGACGAAGTCGAGAAAGTTTTCGCGACCTTGAAGCAAGAGTGGGGCGGCTTGGATATTTTGATTCACGCCATCGCTTTCGCCAACAAAGAGGATTTGGCCAATCCCTACGTGCAAACCAGCCGCGCCGGCTTTCATTTGGCCATGGATGTGAGCGCGTATTCGTTGGTGTCGCTGACGCGCCACGCCGCGCCGCTAATGGAAGGGCGTAACGGATCGGTGCTGACCCTCACCTACATGGGCTCGGAAAAAGTCATCCCTAACTATAATGTCATGGGCGTCGCGAAAGCGGCGCTGGAAGCGAGCGTACGGTATTTGGCTCACGACCTGGGCGGCAAAGGCATTCGCGTCAATGCGATCTCGGCCGGACCGCTGCGCACGCTGGCCGCGTCGGGTATATCGGATTTCAAGTCGATGCTGCACCATGTCGCCGAGCGCGCGCCTTTAAAAAGAAACATCGATGCCGAGGAAGTCGGCAAGACGGCGCTCTATCTGTGCAGTGACTGGGGTAGCGCCGTGACCGGCGAAGTGATGCATGTCGACGCCGGCTACAATATAATGGGGATGTAGCGCGCGCATCGCGCGGTTCAAAAGTTCAACGACTCGAGTTCAACGACTCATAGACAGGTTGTGACATGACGATCAAAGAGATCACACCGCGGCAAGCGCACGAAACTCTGAGCGCCGATCAGAGTGCCGTCTACATCGACGTGCGCACGGTGCAGGAGTTCGCCAATGGCCATCCTGCCGGTGCGGTAAATATTCCCGTGGCGTTTGCCGATCCTGCGCGCGGCATGGTCATGAATCCGGACTTTGTCAGCGTCGTCGAGAAAAATTTCACTAAAGACCGACGAATCATTGTCGGGTGCCAGGCCGGTCCGCGCTCTACCAGGGCGGCGGGGATGTTGCTGGAAGCCGGCTATCAAGATATTGCAAACCTGCTTGGCGGTTTCGGTGGAATACGCGACCAGACGGGGACGTTGATAGCTCCCGGCTGGCAGGCTTCGGGATTGCCGGTGAGCAATGATAACGGGGATGGGGTTAGTTACGAGTCTTTGAAACTGAAAAGTAAAAATTAAAAAGGTTTCACGGTGTCTAGCATGATTTCAAATTGCAGATGCCACATTCCGAAGTGACGCGATGAATCCTTCACTTTACTTTAAACAACTCGAAATCGGTCCGATGCAGAATTACGTATATCTGATCGGCTCGACCGAGACGCGCAAAGTCGCGGTAGTCGATCCCGCCTGGGAGATCGATACAATTGTCAAGACCGCGGCGCAGGACGGCATGGAAATTACTCACGCGTTCGTCACCCATACGCACCCAGATCATGTCGGCGGCGGGTTTGCCGGTATGGCGATCGATGGCGTAAGCGAGTTATTGGAAAAGTGCAAAGCCAGGGTCGTTGTCCATAAGGCCGAGGCGGAGTTTCTTAAAGGCTTGGTCGCCTCCGACCTGATCAAGACCGATCACGGTGACAGAATCAATGTGGGCGGCATCGAGATCGAACTCATGCACACTCCCGGTCACACGCCGGGCTCGCAATGCTTCCTGGTTGACGGCCGCGTCGTATCGGGCGACACGATGTTTATCGATGCCTGCGGCCGCGTCGACTTCCCTGGCGGCAACGCCGAGCAGATGTATTACAGCCTGACGCAAAAACTGATGGCCTTACCGGAGGAAACGATTCTTTTTCCCGGCCACAACTACGCGCCGCTGAAACACGCCACTATCGGCGAGCAGAAGAAAACCAATCCGTACCTAAAGTTCAGTTCGCTGAAACAGTTCCTGGCGGTGATGGGGCCTCGTTGATCGCAGTCGGATTACCGAACTCCAAATTTCAAATTCCAGATTTTAAATAGCCGGAGGGCGAACAGTGGCAGGTCCCCAATCTGGAATTGAAAATCTGTAATCTGGAATTTCCCCCGTTCACGGTGCTTTGCCGACAAACTTATTGGTCCATAACAACCCCTCGGTGGCGGTTGGAATCTTGGCGCGGTCCTTCAACATGCCGGCGCCGGCGGCGAAGTTGATGACTTTGTTCCAACCTTCGACGGTCATATTACCCCACTTGGGCATGGCCGGCGCGACCATGCTGTAGGCCAAGTTGAAGACGTCGTCTTCGAGTTTCGATTTGTCGGAAAATCTGTGCGCGCGCAGGGCGGCTTTGAACTCGCTGGGTTTACTGTGATAGAGCGCGCCGGCACGGGAGATTGCGCGCACCACCGCGGTGGTGGTCTCGCGGTTGGCCTCGGCGTAATCGGGGCGCGCCATCAAGACTTCGAAAGGATAATCGGTAAATTCGGGGATCTCGCCGAAGCCCAGCGGAATCAGCGCGTAGCCTTTGCCGGCGGCTTCGGTGATTTCCACCGACGGCGGCGATTGGGCAAAACCGTCGATGACATTGTTCATCAGCGCCGGCACCAGCTCATTACCGCCGAGGGCAGCGAACTTTAACTTGCTCGAGTCGGCGCCTTTGACCTTGTTGGCCATGAAGCGAAAGATCTGCTCCGACACCGCGCCGGGACCGGTGGTGCCGATGGTGCCAAGGTGAGTGATCACTTGCATGCGCTCTTGCAGCGGACTTTTGCGCGTGAGCTTCAATTTATCGACGATCGCTTTGCGCACGCCGACCGTGAGCGTCATGTTACGATTATGCGACTGTACGGCGATCAATGGCGCGCCCTCGGCGTAGGCGAGGATCAAGCCTTCCGACGACGAAGCGCAGTACTGTGCCGAGCGGCCGACCACCGCGCTCTGGCATTGCGAGCCGCCGCCGGCGACGACGACTTTGACGCGCACGCCTTCCTGATCGAAGTATTTCAACTGCTCGGCGACCCAGACCGCCGAGAAGGCGAGATTGGAGACCGCCGTGGTGATGGTGATTTCTTCCTTTTGCTGAGCGCCGCCGGCGACGGCGCCCATAGCCATGATAGCGACGGCCAGTGCGCAAAGATTTTTGATCATTGAAACCTCCTTAACCTTGGACTTGGACGCTTTCAGTCTGAGTTTGCCAGCGCAATACGCGCCGTTCGATCAGATCGGCAACTTTGTTCATTAGGATCACGATTATCATCAGCACGGCAATGCCGACAAACACATCGGCGGTGCGAAACACGCCGGCGGCGGCGCGGATGTAATAGCCCAGCCCTTCGGTGGCGGCGATGAATTCCCCGGTGATGGCGCCGATGACGGAGAACGGAATGCTGGTTTTGAATCCGGTAATTATGTATGGCGACACCGCCGGCAGGATGACGCGAAAGGACAAGCGCCAGCGGTTGGCACCCATCAGCCGAGCCAAGTCGACAAACTCTTGGTCGAGCTGTTTCATGCCGGCATAGGTGTTAAAGAAATTCAGAAAAAAAACCAGGATGAAGACGACGCCGACTTTGGACCAGATACCGATACCCAACCAGACGATGAACAGCGGCGCCAGGGCGGTGCGCGGCACACCGTAGAGCGCGATGATGATCGGCTCGAAGACATCGGCCAACGCTTTGCTTCTGCCGAAGAGATAGCCGGTCCAAATACCGGTTAAGGCACCGATGGGAAAGCCGATGCCGATTTCCTTAAAAGTTACCCAGGTATTGGTGGTTAGCTCGCCGGACTGAAAGACAGTTAAAAAAGCCTTCCAGATTTTGCTTGGGCTGCTGATTAAAAAAGCTTCTATCCAGCGGCCTGACGCTACTTCCCATAGCAGAAAGAAACCGCCGACGATGATGAAGCGAATGGCGTGAACGGCCAGAGCGCGGCGCCAGGCGCGGGATGCTGGAGTGGCCCTGTTGCCGGTTTGTGATTGTCCGTCGATGCTCATGGGACATTTCAATTGTTACGCGAATTCAGCCATGAACCGTCTCTGTCCTTTCATTTTTGAGATTGAGCTCATGACGGAAGATATTCCATAACCGCGCGTGGGCTTCGTCGAAGCCCTGCTGGCGGTGAATTTCAAAGATGTTGCGCGGCCGGCTCATCGGCACGGTGATGACATCGCAAATTTTACCCGGCCGGTGCGTCATAACCACGACGCGATCGGCGAGGGCCACGGCTTCGACGAGATCATGAGTGACGAAAATAATCGTTTGGCGGTTTTGTTCCCAGATCTTGAGCAGTTCGTCCTGTAGGATCATACGTGTCTGGGCGTCGAGCGGCCCGAAGGGCTCGTCCATCAAGATCACCGTGGGATCGTACGCGAGCGCGCGGACTATGGAGGCACGCTTGGCCATGCCGCCGGAGAGTTGCGCTGGATATAATTTCTCAAATCCAGCCAGTCCGGCGAGCTGAATAAAGTGGCGCACCCGATCGGCGCGTTCTACTTTTGAATAGGGTTTGCTGTCGAGGCCGAAGGCGACGTTTTGTTCCACGGTGAGCCAAGGGAAAAGTTTGCTTTCCTGGGGCACGTAGCCGACCTTGGTGTTGAGGCCGCGCACGTCCTCGCCCTGGCAGATAATCCGGCCGGCGCTCGGACCGACCAGGCCGGCGATTAATTTGATTAACGTCGATTTGCCGCAGCCGCTCGGGCCGACGAC
>DASSGE010000513.1:0-2010 GCA_035693605.1 Binatia bacterium | reverse complement strand
CGGAAGAGCGTGAGCAAGAACTGCGTGCCGCCCTGCGCCGGCGTGAAGAAGAGCTCCCTCAGTGGCAAGAGCGGCTCGCCGCCAGCGACGAGCTCAAAAAGCGCTTACTCGCCTTGCAACCTGTTTACGACCAGTTGGTCGCCAAACAAATTTCGCTCATCGATCATCAGCGAGAGTATCATGGCGAGTTAAAATCATTCGCGCAATTTCTCTCGGCGTCACACGACGGCACTATTGCCCCCAGCTATTTTGATCCAAACTCCAATCAGGAAGAAGCGCTACTGCTTACACCGATGACGGCCAGCAAAGGCAGCGAGTCGACGCCGTCCCCCGAAGCGACAAGGGAGGCCGGTCAAGTCAACGGTGATGTCGAGACCGCGCCCCAATCCAAGCGCGGTTTTGGTGTCTTTCACGCCGCAATCGCCTTGGTGGTTGGTGGCGCGCTGGTCGCGCTATTCTTGAGTCAGAACGGCGAACAGCCGGTGAGCCACGCCGCCAAGCCGCTTCCGGTGACCGCGTCGGACGCCGCACCAACGCCAAATCAGCAAAAAGAAACTAGCACCGAAAATGCACCTCTGACTGCACCGGTTAATAACGATGGTATGCCCTCTGTTCAGAAAAACCAGCCGAGGCAAGCCAAAGCCCAACCCGCGGCGCTAGCGGTAGCCGGCACTTACGAGGTCACCCGTAGCACGCGAGTCTTTGCCGCGCCCACTGAGTTTGCTCAGCAGGTCGGCGAGATCGAACCCGGCGTGAAGGTAAACGTGGTAAATTCCCGCGATGGCTGGCTGGAGATACATTCCAAGCATGGCCGTCCGCCAGGTTTCATCCGCAGTGAAGCTGTGGCGCGGCTCGGCGGCTGAGCGAATCGCTTCCGACTCGCCGCTCGGCCATAACCCTCCCACGACGCTTTATTTCCTGCAAAACTCCAGGTCACTCCACCGCGCTGTTGAGGAACACTTCCCTTCGCGCGCGAACTTGTCAAAGTTTGAGGAGCCAGCCGCGGTCATCCGAATCCAATCTTTTCATGCGCACGGTTGGTTAGACGATAGCGATGTCCCGGCGATCCGCCAGATGTTTCCGCATGCCGGGATCGTTACATTCGCCGATTCCGGTCACTAGATCCATATCGATTCCGCCCAAAAATTCTATGAGTCCGTGACTGGATTTCGATTTCTTTTGGTGCAACTGTCGATAAAACCAGTGCGCTTAAGGCTGGGCGGCGACGGCAGGCTAGACTCCGGTTCGACGATCATGATATGAAACCGTAAACTCACAGCGAGGCGGGTATATCAATGGCGAAGCGCAAGAGCATTCACATCCCGGGGATGGAACACGGTGCCCCGATTCCCAACGGAGCCGTAATCGGGAACATGGTTTTTTCATCGGCGATCGGCGGGAAAGATGCCAAGACCGGCGTGCTATCGGACGACCCCGGCGAGCAGGCCGAGGCGATGTTCCGCAATTTAAGGCTTTTCATGGAGAGCGTCGGCGGCACGGTCGACAACATCGCCCACATGAAAGTTTATTTGAAAGACGAAAAGTACCGCGACAACGTCAATGGCCCTTGGGAAAAGATGTTCCCAGACCCGCATGATCGGCCGGCCCGGCATGCGCTCAAAGTGGAGTTGCGCGGCAAAGTGCTGTTTCAGATCGAAGTCATCGCTGTGCTATAACGTACCATCAATAATGCAACGGAGGACACTACAATGCCCATTGAAGTCATCGACATGGTCGATTTCGCCCACAAAGAGAAACGGCGCAAAGAAATATTTAATACCAAGCGCTTCCACGCCTGGATGCATTACTACAAACCAGGCCATAAAGACGACATGCACTGCCATAACGCCGACCAGACTTTCTACGTCATCGATGGCGAATGTACGATGCATTTCCCGGATGGCGGCAAAGCCGTGCTCAAGCCGGGCATGGCCGCGACCATCACCGGTGGCTCGTTCTATCAGCTGGAGACTGCCAGCGACCAACCGATGATTATGATGGGCAACCGAT
>DASSGE010000512.1:0-2880 GCA_035693605.1 Binatia bacterium | reverse complement strand
GCAAGGGCTATTTTCACCAATCACTCGATACCAACGGCAACCAAACCGAGCGACCGGTCGAGTGGAACTTTGAAGAGATGCTGGAACCGACGGTGCCGCGTGCCTTTGTGCCGATCGCCGGGAGAGCGGTCGGGGTTCGAGCCTGGCGTTATGTCGTTCGCGGCGTCTTCGGCCATACCGTCCCGGTCTACTTTCTCGATACCGGTCTAAAAGAAAACGAGCCCTGGGAACAAAGCTTGACCGATGCCCTTTATGACGGCGACGCGCGCCACCGTCTATGCCAGGAAGTCGTCTTAGGTATGGGGGGCGTCGCGATGCTCCAAGCGCTCGGGTACAAGAACGTCATTACCCACCATATGAACGAGGGCCACGCCGCGTTTCTAACCTTGGCGCTTCTCGAGCGCGAGGTTGCGCGCGGCGATCTGACCGCGGTCGAGGATTCGGATAGCGAAGCGGTTCGCCAACGTTGCGTATTCACAACCCACACGCCAGTTCCTGCCGGCCATGATCAATTCCCGGTCGACCTGGTCCGCGATGTTCTCGGCACCGAACGCCTAAGCGCGCTCGAAACGTTGCAGTGTATCGACAACGGCGCGCTCAACATGACCTCTCTGGCGATCCACTTATCGCGCTACGTCAACGGCGTTGCCATGCGTCATGGGGAAATTTCCCGGGATATGTTTCCCCGCTATGCCATCGATACGATCACCAACGGCGTGCATGCGGCAACCTGGACGGCGCCGCCGTTCCGCAATTTGTACGATCGCTTCATCCCCGAGTGGCGCCGCGATAGTTTTTATTTGCGTTACGCGATCAAGATTCCGCTCGCTGAAGTACAGCGCGCCCATCGGCTCGCTAAACGTGAGGTGCTGGCGCAAATTGCTCAGCGCACTAAAATTAATCTTGCCGAAAACGTCCTGACGATTTGTTTTGCCCGCCGCGCCGCCGGCTACAAACGCGCGGATTTGTTGTTCACCGACCTCGAACGGCTCCAGGCGATCGCTGAACACGCGGGCCCGTTTCAGGTGATCTATAGCGGCAAAGCGCACCCTCACGATGAAGTGGGAAAGGAAATGATCCGGCGGATTTTTGAATTTTCCGAGAAATTAAAAGATGTCATGCGAGTTGTCTACTTGGAAAATTATGACATGGATCTAGCGCGCACTCTGTGCGCGGGTGTCGACCTCTGGTTAAATACGCCGGAAAGACCGCTCGAAGCCTCGGGCACTAGCGGCATGAAAGCCGCGCTCAATGGCGTGCCGAGTCTGAGTGTCCTGGATGGCTGGTGGATCGAAGGTCATGTCGAGGGAGTGACGGGCTGGTCGATCGGTGATGACGGTGAAGCTGACGCCCCAGGCGAAGCTCGGTCACTCTATGACAAGCTCGAACACGCGATCTTGCCGCTCTATTATGGCAAGCCCGAGGCCTACGCAGCAGTGCGCCGCTCCGCCATCTCTCTCAACGGATCGTACTTTCATACCCAGCGAATGGTCCTGCAATATGTGCGCAATTCTTACCTTGGCGTCGAACCTTAGAATGATAAGGAATCATTTCTGACTGGATAGGCAACCGATGGGCTACCAAACCGCGCGTCATCCCGCAGCCGTCGAGTCGAATTTCTCACTGATCCAATCTGCTCTGTTTGAGATTTACCGCGACTACCGCGAGAATGTCAGCGGCAGAGTTGCCACTTACATTCCCGAACTCGCCAAGGTAAATCCCGCCCTCTTCGGTATCGCGCTAGCCACGGCTGACGGCGAGATTTACGAAGTCGGCGATTCGCGTCAATTATTCACCATTCAATCGATCTCCAAGCCTTTTGTTTACGCGCTGGCCCTTGAAGACAATGGCGTGGAACAGGTGTTGAGTAAGATCGGCGTGGAGCCGAGCGGCGAAGCTTTCAATTCGATTCTTTTCGATGAACGCAGCAACCGGCCGTTTAATCCGATGGTCAATGCCGGCGCCATCGCTGCAACCGCACTGATCAAAGGTTCTAATCATGAACACCGTTTAGCGCGCGTGCTCGGCAAGTTCTCCGATCTCTGCGGCCGCCCGGTGCAGATCGACCACGCGGTTTACCGTTCGGAACGCGCCACCGGACATCGCAACCGGGCGATCGGCTTCCTCGAGCTAAATGCCGGCATGATTACCGAGCCGATAGACGATCATCTCGATCTCTATTTTGAACAATGTTCCATCCTAGTGAGTTCCCGGGACTTGGCGGTGATAGCCGCTACCGTGGCCAACAATGGAGTAAATCCGTTGACCGGAGTGCGGGCCATCGATCCAAAGTACGTAAAAAATGTGCTCGCGGTGATGCACAGTTGCGGCATGTACGACTACTCGGGCGAATGGAGCTATCGCATTGGCCTTCCGGCCAAGAGCGGCGTCAGCGGCGGAATTATCGCGACACTGCCGGGACAATTAGGAGTCGGCACATTCTCGCCGCTGCTCGACGCCCAAGGCAACAGCTGCCGCGGGATTCACGTCTGCGAAGAAATTTCTGAACGTTTCAAATTGCATATGTTTGGTATCCGCTCAACCACTTCGGTTGCCGTGCGTAACACCTATCGCGGGGACACGGTGCGCTCCAAACTATTGCGCGGTAAAACTGAACAAGAGATCCTTAACCGCAAAGCCGGGGCGATTTGCGTCTACGAGCTTGAGGGCAATCTCTTTTTCGCGACCGTGGAGCGGTTATTGCGCCAGCTCGATGGCGATATCGATACTGCCACGTATGTAATATTCGATTTTAAGCGCGTCGTGGAGATCGACGAGTGCGCTGGCGCGTTATTAGTTCAATTGAATGATAGACTTTCGGCGAAGAGTAAAAAGCTTATTTTAGCCCATCTTCGGCCCGCCGAATCGATACGCTTGCAA
>DASSGE010000511.1:0-3198 GCA_035693605.1 Binatia bacterium | reverse complement strand
TCCAGGGCATTGGCGCTCGCTTGAGTTCGGATCTTTGTTTGGGAGTGCTTTGTTTCCCCTTCGTGCGCGACTATCTAAAATCCGTGGGAATCCCGCAGGACAAGCTGATTGCCAGTCCACCGGTGGTCGACTTCGAGTTTTTCTATAACCGGTCGGTCAATACTGGCGGGGTGATGAATGTCGGAGCGGCGATCCGAAAAAAACGCATGGACGATTTTATTGATTTGGCCAAGCTCGTTCCTGAACTGAACTTCGATCTTTTCGCCATCGGCCATGATTGGCCGAAGCTCAGCAAGCTCAATCGTAAAAGCGGCAATCCGATCATTGTTCACGAGCCGCAACCGTTCGCGGCGATGCCGCAGATTTATAAACAACACAGGTGGCTCGTCTATACCGCATGTCCTGAGCGCAAGACGGTGGGGTGGCCGATGGCGATTGCCGAAGCGCAAGCCTCCGGCACCATGGTCTGTATGGCTAATATTCGGCCCGATTTGCAAGAGTATGTCGGTGAGGCGGGGTATCTTTACGATGATATCAAGCAGGCTGCGGAACTGTTGAGACAGCCGGTATCCGCCGCAAAACGTGAATTGGGCTTCGAGCAGGCGCGTCGAAGCGATATCCGATCAAATAAACACCTGCTTACTGACCTGTGGCAGCCGCACTTGCATTGAGCGGCGTACCTTGCTCGAGTCGTTCAGCAACGGTTTTGTCAACGGTCAACTCGCCCCGGGCAAGCGCCGAGGTCAAGCGATTCTCGTCGAAGAACATCTCGCCGTAATATTCGTGCTCAAGCTCGTGTCTAAGCAATAAGTCATACCACCGACGTTTATGGCCGCCTGTTCCAGCTGGGAGTTCAAGATTTTGGGCATATCCTGAACCGCCGTTTCTGACTTTGCTTTCAAACTGGGCGTAGTTCCGCACCGGATAATGATAGACTGCTATATCCGCGACCTGCGGCCGGCCGCGAAATTGCCCGCTGTTGGCCCTATGGTTGCCCTGAGAGATGATTACATCCGGAGCGCCACGATGGACTATTTTGGGGGTAAGTTCTCGGCCTAGCCGACCCAAGGATTTGGTTTTTCGGTAAATCATTTCGATCACCGGCGACTGTCGCTCAGGGCGAGTAAACGGTACGAAATCAGTTCGCAGGGCACGCAATCGATGCACTTTCGCCGGTATGCGTTCCAAAGCCTGCCGCAGGCTACCCTGGCGCCAGACGAAAAACTCATCGGCATCCGCGTTGATTACCCAATCCGCCTGGAATCGATCGTAGGCGTAACGCGCCATTCGCGTTACCCATCGGTGTTGTGAAAAGTCGGCGGGCGGTTCGTGAAAAAGCGTAATTTGACCCGAAGCCTGATATCCATCGAGAATCTCTTTGGTGCCGTCCTGTGAGCCGTTGTCGGTGACGATGATGTGATCTACACCCTCGGCAAGGTGGTACTTGAGATTTTCCGAGATGATGTCTATTTCGTCTCGTACTAATAAAGTAAGGACGATTGTCATTGCGCCCTCATTAACAAGATCAACGCACGCATGCAACTCGTGTGATGATTGTCTAAACGGATTTTATCCTCTTGTCCCGGAGAAATTTCCGAGCCAGGCGCCCGCCGCGAGGATTGCCCTGTGTAAAAAGCGCGGGCGAATCATTCCAAATTGATGTAGACACGCTGCCAATTCTCCGGTTTCGCCGTGTGCCCCTGCCCGGTAGTGTCTTCGGCGAGAAAAACATCACCCGGATAAAAAGTCATGGTGCTGCCGTCGCCGACGCCGATCGTGACGCTGCCGGTCAGCGTGACCACCCAACGCCGCCTAGGAGCACGGTGAAAGTTGACGATGTGGGGGGCGAAGTCGTCGCGAAACAGATGGCTCGTCGCCGGTTTGGTGTCGTTGAAATAGTTTGCCTTAGCGCTGTCTAGCTGTTCGAAATGAGATTGACCGTCGGTGCCGGTGTAAAGTCGGTAGAATTGCATCGCAGCCTCCCGCTAACATTGCGCTCGTTCTAGCATCAACTCCCTCGACTGCGCCAGCAGCAAATTTGCTGCTGGCGGCCGTCCACGAAAAATCCGGTTTAACTGAAGAATTGTTTACGGCAGGGGCAACGGAGTTCGCTGCCGTTGCCCCTGCCGGATAGGTCAAACACGCCCGAGGGATTGAAGGATGCCCCATGCGCTGTACGCAATGGTCAAACCGAGAATGCCCCATATTACAAGCTTCATCCAAATCGGAAAATCTGCCATAAAATCTCTCCTCGTAAAATGCGCTTGCGTCCGTCCGTCGAAAGTCGACGGCGTCCGCGATGAAGTAATTATCGCGGCAAAAAAACAGGAGAGATGATTTTAAATGCGCAATTTCCGATGGAGAGTGATCAGCGAAGGCGGTTCGTGGCGATTTGCGCCAGGGGGATTTCCGTAAACCAGCTTCAGGATGGGGGCGACGTAGGAGGTTACCGAATCGAAAAAAGGTGCAACGGTGATCAAATTGTCGATGCTGACGCCGTATTCCTCGTCGACGATTTCGCTCGCTGTGGCGACGGGATTGTTCCATGGCGAACTTGAACCGGCCTCGCTCATGGCCGCGGCGATTCGCAGCGAGCTTGCCAACAAGAATGGCAACAGCAGTACATAAACGACCAATGATTTACGCATGGCTACGATAGCACTTTAGCAGGCCGGTATTGCATGGCAACCGCGTCTGCTTTGCGAGTGTGGCTCATAGCGCCGTTACGCTGGACGGCGGCTTGCGATGTTGGGTTGTCTGTTCGTAGGCGTAGGCGAACTTGATCATATTGCCGTCGTCGTAGGGACGGCCGAGGAAAGTTATGCCGGCCGGTAAGCGGTCCCGGGTGAATCCTGCCGGGATGACGATCGAGGGCACGTAAACCAAAAATGTGTTGATATGGGGCGCGCCTTTTTGGTCGACGTAAGGGGGATTGATGCCGTCTTTGATGAGCGTTGGCTGGTGCTCCACGGCTTTGTGCACTATGGCGTCAAGGCGCTGTTCGGCCATGAGCTGCAAAAAGTTTGTCATCAGCTCTTCACGGGCTTTCAAGTATTCGTAGTTGGCTTCGTTGGACGGCGTGCGCGACCAGCGTTCGCGCGAGCCTTTGACGACCTTTGGAAAGTCCGGCGACTGCATCGCCTCTTGGCGCGAGGCGTATGGCGGTTTGCCGCTGCGACCGAAGTATTCTCTAAAGGA
>DASSGE010000510.1:0-2291 GCA_035693605.1 Binatia bacterium | reverse complement strand
CTTAAGTACGCCGGCGAGAATTGTTTAATGATCGGCTCGGACTACGGCCACGCTGACAATGCCAGCGAACTGCTCGCCTTGGCCAAATTGAAAGAAACCAGCGACATCGATCCGAAGGTGATCGATAAAATTTTGACCTACAATCCGGCGAAATTTTACGGACTGGATGTGGACTAGAAAAACGTGATCATGTTTGTTTGAAAGATGTGAGAGATTTCTCCCTTCGGTCGAAATGACACGGTTGGCTATTCGCGACAGTGAATTATTCCCTTGCCTGTTTGCGAGAGAGGGCTGGTAGTTTGATGGTAAAGAGGTGGTCTCATGGCTGACACCTACGATTTACTCTTGACTGGCGGCACGGTGGTCAATCCGGCGACCAAGACCAACGAGAAACTCGATGTCGCTGTCAAAGACGACCGGGTCGCGGCGATCCAGGCGAATATTCCGCGCACGGGTGTGAAGCGCGTCATCGACGTTGCCGGCTGCTATGTCACACCGGGGTTGATCGACTTCCACGTGCATAGCTACTGGGGTGTGAATCCTTACGGTTGCGATCTCGACGCGGTCTGCCTGGCCACCGGCGTGACGACGACACTCGATGCCGGCTCGGCGGGACCGGTCAATCTGCTCGGCTTTCGCAAGCTGATCCATGAGCGCGCGAAGACGCGGATGATCGGTTTCGTCGCCTTGGCGCAGCACGGAGTTTTTAACGAACCCGGCGAACTGCTCAATTTGGGTTTCGCGGATCGCGACGGCTCGGCGCAAGCGGTGATCGACAATCGCGACATCGGTGTCGGTATCAAAGTCCGGCTGCACAAAAAGTCCATCGGCGAGAATAGCCGCGACGCCTTACGCTTGGCGATCAAAGCGGGCGAAGCGTCGGGCACGCCGATCATGGTGCATGTCGGCAGCACGGCCATCGGCATGGACGAGATCGCCGACACGCTGCGGCCGGGCGACATTATCACGCACTGCTACACACCGCAGAAGCCGTCGATCCTCGACGACAAGGGGAAACTCTTGCCGCTCGTGCGCAAGGCCAAGGAGCGCGGCGTTGTCTTCGACGTCGGCCACGCCAGCGGCCACTTCGACTTCGATCTGGTCGAGCGCGCCATGGGCGAAGGGATTATTCCCGACATCATCAGCTCGGATCTCCACGGTAAAATGAAACAACCGGGCTTCGGGATCGTCGGCGATCTGCCGACAACGTTGACGAAATTTATCCCGATGGGGCTGAGCTTCGACAAGATCATTGCCAGCTGCACCATCGACGCGGCGAAGGCCGTCGGCTGGCAGGATCGAATCGGTAGCCTTGAAGTCGGCCGCGAAGCGGACATTGCCGTCCTGCAAATCATCGACGATCCGGTGACGCTGCACGATTCCGTCGGCGGGGAGAAAGTGCATAAGCAACGGATCGCGGCGCGCTGGACGATTCGCGCGGGAGAAGTGTTTCAGGGACGCGGGTAGGGTTCGCTATTGGATTGGTGCTATGTTGTGCGCGATATCGGTAGGGGCACGGCGCGCCGTGCCCACACATTGATTTGGAGGATCGCAAAAATGCGCAGAGCCATTATATTCTTGTTTGTCATTGTTAGCGCAACCGGCGGCCGCGCTGCTGCCCAGACGCCTTATTATCAAGGCAAAACCATCACTATTATTACGGGGAGCCAGACGGGTGACGTTTTCGATATTTTTGCGCGCATGGTCGCGACGCACATCGGCAAGCATATCCCCGGTAATCCCAACGCCGTCGTGCAGAACATGACCGGCGCGGGGCATATCGTGGCCGCAAATTACGTGTATAGCGTCGCCAAGCCCGACGGCCTCACGCTGCTCGCGCCCAATCCTAACCTTTACGTCGATCAATTGATCGGCCGGTCCGAGATCAAATTTGACTGGGCAAAATTTTCCTGGCTCGGCAATGCACAGCGCACGACGGACATGCTCTATATGCGCACCGATGCTCCGTTCAAAACCATGGAAGATGTGCGTAATGCCAAGGAGCCGCCCAAATGCGGCGCCACCGGCACCGGAACCACCGGATTCATGGTGCCGCGGTTATTGGATGAAACCATTGGCGCGAAATTCAATGTGATTACAGGATACAAGGGGGGCAATGAGGTTGACCTGGCAGTGGAACGAGGGGAGATTCAGTGCCGTGCCTTCAGCGTTACGGCATTCTTCGCTCGCGAACCTTTTCACACCTGGCGAAAAACCGGTTTCGCGCGCGCCATAATCCAGCTCGGAAAAAATCGGGATAGCCGGTTGCCCGATGTGGTGACGCTCAATGA
>DASSGE010000509.1:0-7642 GCA_035693605.1 Binatia bacterium | reverse complement strand
GCCGGCATTTACCAAGAAGGATGGCGATCGCATCGACGCAACGGACACAATCGATACCGATGAGCTGGCGCGCACCGTCGACAAGATCACCACCGACGGCGGCTGCGACGTGCTGACGACCACCGGCAGCTTCGGCGAGTTTCATACGCTGCTTTGGGACGAGCACAAGAAATTGATCGAGGCGACCGTCGCGGCGAACAAAAAACGCGTGCCGCTGTTTATCGGTTGCACCAACTTGAATCCGCGCGAGGCGATCCGCCAGGCGAAGTTTGCCCAGGACGCCGGCGCCGATGGCGTGCTGCTCGGCGTGCCCTTCTATTATCAAGCGAGCGTCGACAACGCGGTGCAGTTTTACCACGATGTCGCCGATGCGCTGCCGAAGATGGGCGTGATGATCTACCACAATCCGACCCACCATCGCGTGACGATTCCTGTGAGCGCGTTCAAGAAGCTCACGGAAAAATCCAACATCGTCGCCATGAAGGACAGCCACCGCACGCCGCTCCAGTTCGTCGAGCTGACCAACATCACCAAGGGCAAGATGAGCATCTTCGTCAACCAGACGCAGATGTATCCTTACTATCAAATGGGCGCAGCGGGCTGCTGGTCGTTCAACGTCTGGATGGGGCCGTCACCGGTGATGACGCTGCGCGACGCCTGCGTCGCGCAGAACTGGGAGCTCGCCAAGCAGATTTGCCTCGACCTCGAAGGCGTCAATCGTGTCGGGCCGAACATCGGCAATTTGGTCTGGCGCGAGAACGTCTTCAAGCTCGCCGTCAACGAGGCCGACTACTGCACCGCCGGCCCGCTGCGCGCGCCGTGGAGGATCGTCCCCGACGAAGTCAAAGACAACAGCAAGAAGATCGCAGCGTATTGGAAGACGCTCTGCGCAAAATACCCGCTGGCAAAGGAGCCTGCGCGCAAGAGCGCTTAGACTCTTTCGTTCAACGTTCAAGGGTTCAAAGGTTCAGGGGTCGGAAAAGAAGCCCCTCGAAATTTTTCGAGAGGCTTCTTTTTTTTCTGGTTGCACTTGGAGTCGAACACGCCGATTTGGCAGTGTTTCAGTCTACCCGTGCTCTTACGATTGAATTCGAATAGATTTCGCTCGAAATGACAATTCTAGACCGGCGTCATTTCGAACGAATAGAGGGTCTCATGACAACGGCGGCCGGCGGTTCACCTTCTGGACCTTCGCCCCTTTTTCAGTATAAAACAGGGCATCGAGTCAAACCCAATCACAGGGAGAAATCATGAGCACCGAACAGAAAATCATCGACGGCGATGGCCATGTGGTCGAGGATATCGCGTCGATCACCAAGTACATGCCGCCGGAGTATATCGCGCGCAGTTTTTCCGAAGCGCGCGGTAAGAATCCGTTTCCGCCCATCGATCATTTGCACTCGGCGAACCGCCACATCACCCCTCCCGGCGCTTTCGCCAACGTCGGCCGCGAGGGCTGGGAATTGTTTCTCGAAGACGTCGGCATCGGCACCACCGTGCTCTACACCAGCGCGGGGCTCGCTTTCGGCAAGATCGTCAGCCGCGACTGGGCCATCGAGCTCGCCCGTGCCTACAACAACTGGCTTCACGACACCTATCTATCGAAAAGCCCGCGCTTCAAAGCGATGGGCTTGATCCCGCTGCAAGAACCGGCGGAAGCGGTCATCGAGCTGCGCCGCATCGTTCGCGATCTCGGTTTTTCCGGCGCCATGCTGCCGTCCATGGGCGTCAATATGCCGCACCTGGGCTCGCAGAAATATTGGCCGATATACGGCGAGGCCGAACGGCTGGGCTGTGCCATTGCGATACACGGCGGCGCCCATGAGAATCTCTTGATGGACGACATGAGCCCTTATGCCGTGCCCAACGCTCTGGGCCATCCGATGAGCCAGATGATCGCCTTCGCCGGCATCATCTTCAACGGCGTCTTTGACAAATTTCCCGGTCTGCGCGTCGGTTTCATGGAAGCTGGCACCGCCTGGCTGCTCACCTGTATGGAACGCTTTAACGGATCTTGGGAGAGCCATGTGCAACACGATCCGCGCGGACGTTTCCTGCAGCTCAAGAAAGGCGAGAAGATCAAGGATTATATCAATCGTCATATCGACGAGGGACGGATCTTCGTCGGCTGCGAGGGCGAAGAGTTGAGCATCAGCGAGGCGGTGCGCATCACCGGCAACAAGCCGTACCTCTTCTCCACCGACTATCCCCATGAAGTCGATGCCGAGACCTGCAAACACGAGCTTCAAGAGCTGCGCGAAAATCCGAACCTCAAGCAAGCCGACAAGGACGCCATCCTGTTCGGCAACTCGAAGCGGTTTTATCAACTTGCCAACTAAGAACATAAACCGGGAAAAAATGCTTCGACAAGGTCAGCGTGTACGGCGGATTCCGTACTGGATAGAATCACCGTTCGTCCTGAGCCTGTCGAAGTAATCCAAAAAGAAACCCGAAAATTAAGTTGCGACCCACAGCCTCACAAGGAAAAATCCCATGAGCACCAAGAAGCATAAAATCATCGACGGTGACGGCCATGTCGTCGAAGCTCACACCGAGATCGCCGCGCGCATGCCGGCCATCTATCGTGAACGGTTCGGCTCGGCGCGCGGTCCTTATCCGCCGAACGACCATTTGCATGCCGCCAACGCGCATACCTTACCCGAGGGCGCCTTCGCCAAAGTCGGCCGCGAAGGCTGGATCGATTTCATGGAAGACGTCGGCTTGACCAGCACGGTGCTTTACCCGACCAACGGATTGTCATTTGGCCGCGTCGTCAGTCTCGACTGGGCGATCGAATTGGCTAAAGCTTATAACGATTGGATGCACGACGAATATTTGAGCAAAAGCTCGCGCTTTCAGGCGTTGAGCTTGATCCCGCTGCAGGAACCGCCTGAAGCGGTGAAAGAGCTGCGTCGCAGCGTCAAAGAACTCGGCTTTTGTGGCGCCATGCTGCCGAGCACCGGTGTCGCCGGCGCGCAGAATCATCTCGGCGACGACAAGTATTGGCCGATCTACGAAGAGGCCAACCGTCTGGGTTGCTGCATCGGCATTCACGGCGGTGTCCACGACAACATGGGCTTGGACGACATGACGCCCTATGCCCCGGTCAACGCGCTCGGCCATCCTTTCGGCCAGATGGTCAACTTCGGCGGTATCCTGTTCAACGGTGTATTCGATCGTTATCCTAAGGTTCGCTTCGGTTTCATGGAGGCCGGCTGCGGCTGGTTCATGGGCTGCATCGAGCGCTTCGAGCGCGCCTGGAATAGTCATATACAATACGACCCGCGCGGCCGCTTCTTGAAGCTGCGCGACAAAGAGTCGATCACCGACTACATCAAGCGCCATATCGATGAAGACCGCATATTCGTTGGCGTCGAAGGCGACGAGCTGACCTTGCCGTTCGCGGTGAGCCTGGTTGGCAACAAGCCGTTTGTCTTTTCGTCCGATTTCCCGCACGAGGTCAATAACGAAACCTGCAAGGAAGAACTCGCAGAGTTGGATGAAAACCCGCGGCTGACGAAAGACGACAAAGACGGGGTGCGTTATCGCAACGCCGAGCGGTTTTACGGATTGCCGGCGAATTGAAACGGATTGACCGAGAGCGCAAAAGCCGCAAAAACGTTTTTGTAAGGGCGGGGTTTAAACCCGCCCCTTTACTGACTGACTAGGGCAAGAGCTAGCCTCGCCCGCCCCTCTCTCACGGAACAGGCGAGAGAGAAAACTTCACGGATCGAATCGATGATGAAATGGATACGCCGGGCGATCATAGTCTTAGCCACGATCACGGACACGATAGTCGTCACGACTACGGTCCGTGCTCAATCGTTGACCACCTTCCGCGTCGCCAACGGCACTTCGGGAGAAAACCCTGCCGTGCTCTGGGTCGGCGTCGATCAAGGGATTTACCGCAAGCATGGACTCAACGTCGAAGTGATTTTCATGCGCACTGGCCCATTGGCGATGTCGGCACTGGTCTCGGGCGATGTCTCGGCCGTGCTGACCAGTTCGAATAACGTCTTGAACGTCGCTGCCGGCGGCTTGGACGTGGTCGCCATCGCAACCCTCATCAACAAACCCGAGGGCGACCTGATCACCCGGCCGGAAATCAAAAAGGCCGAAGAGCTGCGCGGTAAAACCATCGCCATTCAAAGTATCGGCGGCGGCGGATGGGCCAACAATATGCTGGCGTTGGATTTCTTGGGCCTGGACCCCGAGCGCGACAAGATAAACTTCCTCGTCCTCGGCGACCAGGCGTCGCGAATTCAATCTCTGGAAAACGGCCGCGCACACGCATCGTGGATGGGACCCACGTTCAGCGCACCGCTCAAGAAAAAAGGCTTCACGGTCTTACTCGACCTGGCCAAAGCGCCGATCCCCTATCTCGGCTCGTCGTTGATCGCCCGCCGCGCCACCTTTCGCCAGGAGCAAAAAACTTATGAGGCCATGTTGCAGGGAACATTGGATGCCATGCGTTTCTTCATGAAGCCGGAAAACAAAGCAGCGGTGCTCAAATCCATGGCGCGAGTGCTGCGACTGCCGCGCGTCGAGGACGCCGAGAGCGGCTACAACGGGCTGTTAGCGAGTTACAGCAGCGACTTGAGACCAAAGCCCGAAGGCGTGAAGAAAATATATGCCATTCTCACGCGCACAAATCCCAAGCTCCTAACGCTGAAACCCGAATCGATCATCGACGACAGCTTGATTCAGAGGATCCACGCCGGCGGCTATTAAACAGCGGCAAACCTTCGTCAGATTGGGAATTGCGAAAGACGCCAAGGCCGCAAAGGTCGAAAAATATGCCGGGCGACGACCTGGCAAGAAGGTTCAGTCATACCCGCGAAAGCCGGTATCCATCCCATCCCTCCGATGGATGCCGCCCTCCGCCGGCATGACGGGCTAAATAAAAAAACCTGTGGAGGGGTGGCGGGCAATTTCATCTTCTGTAGACGAGCGAGACCTCATGAAAACTCCGTGGTTAAATCCGGATCCGAATCGTTGCTAAAAAGGAATGCCAATGATCGCCCATATCGGCATCATCGTCAGCGATATTGAACGGAGCAAAAAGTTCTACAGTGTCGCGCTCAAACCGATCGGTTACCACATGATCCGCGAGTATGGCATCACGCCGGCACGCCCGGCGGCTAGCGCCGGCTTTGGCGAACCGCCACGCGCTGATCTGTGGATCTACCAGGGTAATCCCGGCAATGCACACACGCATATCGCATTCCACGTGGATAAGCGCGCGCTCGTCGACGCATTCTATGAAGCTGCGTTGGCAGCCGGCGGCAAAGACAATGGCAAACCAGGACCGCGGCCGCACTACAGCGCCAACTATTATGGCGCCTTCGTAATTGATCCTGACGGTTACAATGTCGAAGCAGTGTGCAGAGAAGCCCGCTGACAGGCGGGTGGGGCGGCGCGACGGGTGCAAGAGAAATGCGGTGGATTACTGATCGCGCGGAGTATTCTTGCGATTGGCGTTGGAATTTTTGGCGAGCCAGTTCTCGATCATCTTGCGTTTGAAGCGCCACTGGTTGCCGACCTTGAAAGCCGGCAGGTCCTTGTCCGCCAACAGCCGGTACACCGTGAACTTGTCCACGTTCAAGTATTCAGCGACCTGTTCAAGGGTCAGAAGTTGCTCGGCCATAGCAGTCATCCTCAAAAAATCCTAAACTTTCCGTCCAGCCATTGAGTGCCATCAATGGAGAAAAAGTGACATTTAGGTGCCGTACTTATTTCAAAGCGGGACGAATATCAAGGGGTAGAAATCTGCCCCACCTGCCGAGAGATATAGCGCAGACCGCCAGCGGATTAAACCAGTCGTTGCGTGGTGCTGCTTACTTAGCGGCGCAGACAGTGATTTCGACCATGGTTCCCGGGGTCAGTACCGCACCGACGGCGGTCCGCGTCGGCAAATTGGCGCGATCCACCCAAGCCATCCACGCCTCGTTCATCTGATCTTTCAAAGCCGCATCCTGCATGTACACAGTCGCGCTCAGGATGCGCGACTTATGAGTCCCCGCTTGCGCCAAAACGGCATCGATCTTTTTCAGCACCTGCGCCGTTTGCCCCTTCATGTCGAGCGACTTATCGTCGGCCACCATCCCCGAACAAAACACCAGATCGCCGAACACCGCCGCGTTGCAATTCCACTCGCGCGGATTGATGCGTTGAATATCCATCTTAATTATCCCCTATTCCTCTTGAACGATTTGACCGGTTCAACGTTCTGAACCTGTTTAGGCTATATCGCCGGCCGTTTTTCGTACCACTTCATCTGCTGCTGATAAGTGTAGCCCGCGCGCAGCACCGTGACCTCGTCAAACGGCTTGCCGACGATTTGCAGCGCGATGGGTAAATTGCTTTCCGAGAAGCCGCAGGGCACCGACAATGTCGGCAGGCCGGTTAAGTTAAACGGCCCGTGAAACTCCGGCACCACGTGCTTGAACAGCGTGTCGATCGGTCCGACGTCCTCGACCCGCGGCGCCGGGCCATTTTGATTCGGCAGCGCCAGGCAATTGACTTTCTCAAACACCTCCGCCAATTCGGCACGGCAGCGGCTGCGGATACGCTGCGCCTGAATGTAATCAGATGAGTTGGTCAACAGTCCGAGGTAAATCCGCGCGCGCCGCTGCGCCGCGCCGGTTTTCAAAACCTCCGCTGCTGCGCCACGGTGCGCCGCCCAGAATTCGTTGTAGTAAATTACCGCGTTGGCGATAGTGGCGAGATGCAAGGTCGGCACCTTGACCGCTTCGATACGCGCGCCGAGCGCTCTCAGCTGTTCGATCGCTTCATCGACGCGGCGCAGCACTATGGGATCGGTGCGCGGCGCGCACTCGTCGATATAATCGCGCGGCACACCGACCACCATGCCTTTGACATTGCCGTTCAACGCGCTGGTGTAGTCGACCACCGGTTCGGCGCTCGAAGTCGGGTCCTTGGGATCGTGGCCGGCCAAGGCGTTGAGCATATGTGCCAGATCTTCCACCGATCGCGCCATCGGGCCGCAGTGGTCGAGGGACCAACTAAGAGGCGCCAAGCCATGCCGGCTCACCCGTCCATAAGTTGCCTTGAGTCCGGCGATACCGCAAAACGCCGACGGATTGCGAATCGACCCGGCGGTGTCTTCGCCGAGCGACCCGAGACACAAACCGCCGGCTACCGCTGCGCCGGAACCCGTGCTCGATCCCCCGGTGATATGATCGGTATTCCATGGATTACGTGGCAGCGGCAATGGCTCGCCCGGCATACTGCTCATATGCAGCTTGCCCATCAAGACGGCGCCGGCATCGCGTAACTTGCGCACCGGCGTGGCGTCGCCCACCCCCTGGGTGAATTGTCGCACCCGGGCTGGCGCGCCTTCGACATCGAGCTGGTCTTTCACTGCGAAGGGAATGCCATGCATCGGTCCGCGCCAATTACCTTTGGCGATTTCGGCTTCCGCCGTGCGCGCCGCAGTCATCGCGCCATCGGCCATAAGGTTGATGTAAGCGTGCAGCTTGCCGTCCACCGCAGCAATACGTTCGAGCACTGCCTGGGTCAGCTCCACCGGCGAAAGCTTGCGCTCGCGAATCAGCTGCTGCGCTTCATGGATTGTCAAGTAGTAAAGCGGTTTTTCGGCGACGGCCATTATAAGTCTCCC
>DASSGE010000508.1:0-2256 GCA_035693605.1 Binatia bacterium | reverse complement strand
GGGATGTACGGCAATCCAAAGCGACGATAGATGGCTGTTTCACCGGCTTCGCCATTCGTCTGGGCTGGGCTCTGCGCGCCGGCAGCAGCACGGGGGACCCTGCTCGCGCCCGGCGTCATTTGCGCCAAGCGATCGAGGTGCGCGCGGGAACCGGTCCAATGATGTAGTGTGGAGACATAGTCTTGCGGCTCGGCAAGGATCAGCCGCACGTTCATGCCGTCGGCCAATTGCGCCAGACACTCGCGCTCGGTCAATTCAATGGTTTTGACAATCGCCGGAAAGCCCAAGAAGCGGTCCATGACCAGCCTGGCTTGGTCGGTGCCGGCAACGATAACCAGGTGGCGCACGGTTTCTTTGCGCCGGCGCAGCGCTCCGCCGGCCGCTGCGGTCATCACCTCTGGCGCCGCGCGCAAATAGGCCAACAATTTTTCCGCGGCGTTTAAAGCGTGATTGAGCAAAAAGCGTTCGGTCGGCTGCTCGAGTTTTTCGATTGCCGCAAGTAACTTGGCTTCGGATGTTTTCCCGAAGCCTTTGACCTTTTGCACCAGCCCTTTCTGGCAGGCTGTTTTCAATGTGTCGACGCTCTCGATCGCCAGCTGGTCGTGCAGCAGGGCGATTTTTTTCAGGCTCAGTCCCGGCACCCGGCTCAGTTCTACCGCGCCGGGCGGCAGCTGCTCGCGCAACTGCTGCAGCAGATAGCTCTCACCGGTTTGATAAATTTCTTCGATGACAGCGGCGAGAGCTGAGCCGATGCCGCTAATTGTGGTCAGCTGATGGCTGCGAACCAGCCGATCGAAATCATCAGCGAGATTTTCCAATGCCCGCGCGCCGCGATCATAGGCCTGGGCCTTGAATGGATTGTCGCCTTGCAAGGTCAACAATTGGCCGATGGCGCGCAAATGATTAGCGACGTAAAAACGATCCTGCATGATAAGTCGTTAGCTCGAAGCCAGCGGCAAAAATATCCCTGAATTCGACGCGGCAATAACTGCATCGATAAGCCAGCCGACCAGCCAAACCAGTCCGGTCAGGATAGCGAGAATCACCGCCAGCAGTCCGGCGATCACCGCGAAGACCAGCAGCCGATCCCCGGCTGTCGGTCTGCGCCCGGGTGCGCCCGCGTAACGCTCAAGGAGCTGGACATTTTTGACATTGCTGCGAAACCAAATCGAGAAGACATCGCCTAACACCGGAATTGCGCCGATCAAAGCGTTAGTGGCGATGTTCAGCGCCATGCGCAGCAGGATAATCTTGGGAACCTGAAACTGCGCGGCGATTAACAAGATCGCCGAACCGGTCAGATTGGCCAATAAATCGCCCACTCCCGGCACCAGTCCCAGAATCGGATCCAAGCCGATGCGGATCGATGTGCCGGGAATGGTAAATCGCTGGTCGAGCAGTTCCGCCAAGAAGCGCGCGATCCGCAGCCGCTGCGCCGATCGGTCACGTCCAGCATCCGCTGTCCTGTGCGCATCGATCACCGCGCCATCAGCTGCTCTCCGGTAATTTCCTGTTCGTGATTTTTCCATTTAGCGTATTCTTCCGCGCGTCGTTTGGCGTCAGGGCCGGAAAATTGCGTAATTAGTTTTTCGCCTTGTGCCGATTCGTTGACCGCAACCACGATATAGCTGCCGCCCTGCTCGGTTGATTTTTCTATTTCGTACTTCATTTTAAGCTCCTTCGTGCCAGCGCTTTTTTTGTCTCTTGGCACCGTTGCAACTTCGATGCGGCTTGACGACGCGCATGCCGGTGGCAATGCGACTCGGTCGATGGTACGAGCGCGGCGTCTTAGAGTCATGGCTAAAGCGGCTGCCGGTAAAGTGACGCGGCGCGACAATTCATCACACTCGCATTTTAGCGTAACTCTCAATTACGCCGGTTCAACCCCTAATTTTTCTAAATGGCACCGGCCACTCTGCCGCTTTGTATTGACAGATCGGGAGCCATCGCATAGGTTCGCGGCGAGAGCTCGATGCGAACCCGCAAACCAGCAGCGCGCGCCGCCGCTGAGGAGGAACCATGGCATACGACTTAGTCATTAAGAACGGCAAGGTGATCGACGGTTCGGGTCTACCGGGATTTCACGGCGATGTTGCCGTCAACGGCGGGCGGATCGTCGAGATCGGCAAAGTGACCGGCGCGGCCCGGCAAACCGTCAATGCCGATGGTTTGGTGGTTGCGCCCGGCATCATCGACAACCACACCCATTACGATGCTCAAGTCACCTGGGACCCATTGTGCACTTACTCCTGCTAT
>DASSGE010000507.1:0-3463 GCA_035693605.1 Binatia bacterium | reverse complement strand
GATTACTCCGTTTTGAACGCGTTCATTCCGCGTTGGGATTTGTCGATATATATTTTCCAGCTTTTTCTGGGTCCACCCCATCGGCGCGCAGCGCCACTTGCGCCGCTTCCTCCTGGAGTTTGAATGTTACCGTATAGGCGGACTGATCGCCCCAGCCGCGATTCATCGCTTCAATGAGTTTTTGTTCGGCGAGATTTGCCAAAGGCAGGGAGACGTTGTGAGCTCGGCCCAACGCCGTCGCCAGCCCGACATCTTTGCGCAGCAGCTTGAGCGGAAAGGTCTCGGTCTTGTAGTCATCGCGAAAGACGTTTTGCGGCACCTGGCTATGCAGCACATGCATGCGCCCGACCATACCGCGGCGCACGCATTCCCACAGCGTCACGGTGTCGACGCCGGCTTTGACTCCTAGGCTGAGCCCTTCGGCGATGGCTTGGGCGATGGTGCCGTTGATCATCTGATGGACGAGCTTGCAAATGCTTCCTGAGCCCAACGGTCCGGCGTGAATCACTTGATCGCCGAAGGCGTCAAGCACCGGTTTGGCGCGTTCGAAGATGGCCTTTTCGCCGCCGACCATCACTTCATGGATACCGCGCGCGGCGCCGGGTTGTCCCGACGCCACCGGCGCGTCGAGGACATAAGCGCCTTTGGCGCGAAAAAGCGGCTCGACCTTACGAATGAGAGCCGGAGCGCCTGTCGAGATGTCGATGTAAATCTTGTTGGCAGAGATTGCCGCGGCGATATGCCCGGCAACCGACTCGACGTCTGCGGGCATCGGCAGCGCGGTGATGACGATATCGCTGCGGGCCACCAATTCGTGCACTGATTGTGCAGCGCGAGCCCCATGTAAAACGAATGGCGCACTAGCCTCTTGGCGCAAGTCATAGACAGTTAATGGAAAGCCGGCGCGCTGAATATGGCCCGCGACGGGACCTCCCATATTGCCCAAGCCGATGAAACCCACTCGTTCCATGTGTCACCTATTGAACCGCTGGATAGCTAAGCTTATAGGGGAGGTGGGTTCGCAGTGTCAACGAGGAGAGCAGCGATGAAACGATTTCAATTAGCGTCGGCGGTGTTGGCATTGGCGGTATCGGTTGCTCTGCCAGTGACGGAATCAGGTTACGGCGCCGACTCTGCCGAAGTAACGCATCAGCAACTCAGAGCGTTGCGCGACGGCATCAGTAGCGCGTTCAATCGTCTCGGCAGTTCCGGGGACGAGAAAGATCTCGACGCGGTGCTGCGGTACGTTCACAAAAATGTCGTGCTCAACGCCATGAACGGCGAGCGCGCCGTCGGCCATGACGGCGTGCGCCAAATGTTTCGCAAATCGATGGTGGGCGCCAATCGTTCGGTGCAGAACGTGCATCATGATTTTAACGTCGACGATTTGTCGGTGCTTCACGGCGATCATACGGCCATCGCTTACGGCACCACCAGGGGCAAATATGTGTTGACGGGCGGGGTAAATCTCGAAGTAAACGCCAACTGGCTCGGCACGCTGATCAAAGAGGACGGTAGATGGCTCGTGGCCGGCTTTCAATTCGCGCCGAGCATCTTTGAAAATCCCATCGCGCAGCAGCTCCAGCGCACACTTTACTGGGCGGCCGGCGGCGCTGGGTTGGTCGGCATTCTGCTCGGTTATTTGTTCGGCCGCCGGCGCAAAGGTTAGAGCTCGTATGATGGACCATGCCATAGACAGTTTCTGGAACGACAGCCGCGCCGAACGGATTCCAGGCGCAGTTAACATTGCGCTGTTTGCGATATCCGCTGTCGGCGCCGCATTTCTATTATGGGCGGCTTCGAGGGCGGAGTCATGGCTGGGTTTGGTCGTGGGCGCCACTAGCTTTTCTTTCGTCAACAATACGATGTTTTCCCTGCTCCACGAGGCGGTGCATGGGCAGTTTCATCCCACGCATTGGCTGAATGACGGGTTCGGTCGGGTGGCGGCTGGTTTCTTCCCGACCTCCTACTCGATGCAACGTGTGTTTCATCTGGGACATCATCAACGCAATCGTTCGGCGGTGGAACAGTTCGACTATTTCCATCCTGGCGATAATAAATTTTTCAAATATGCCCAGTGGTATTCGATCCTCACTGGGCTCTATTGGTGTTTCGTGCCTTTGGGGTGTCTGGTGTATTTGCTCGCGCCGTGGATTCTCAGATCGCGGTCGCTGCGATCGAAGGAGTCCAAGCTGGCGCAGCAATCGAGCGCCGACGCCATGTTCAGCGATCTCGACCGGGCGCCTGCCGGTTGGATTCGCTGTGAAATAGCTTTCGGCGCGGCGTTTCAGTTCGGGTTATGCTATTTTTTGGACCTGACCTGGGTAGGTTGGTGTTGTTGCTACGGCGCCTTTGCGTTTAATTGGAGCGCCTTGCAATACGCCGATCACGCCTGGTCGGCACTCGACACGCGCAACGGCGCGTGGAATCTGCGCGTCAATAAAGTCGTTCAATACCTGTTTCTCAACTATCATCATCATCTGGCGCACCACCAGCATCCCGAAGTGCCGTGGCTGTACTTGCCGCGCTATGTCGACTTTAGCGCCGAGCGTCCACGTTTTTTGACAGTTTACTCGAGTATGTGGCGCGGACCGCGACATTGGCATTTACCGGAACGAGACGAGGATGCTGGCCGTCATTCAGCACCGGTGTCACGTTCACGTCCCTGGCGCGCAGAGCTAACCTGTCTGGCGATGAATCTGCGCTTCACGCGCCGCCATTGGCGTTACTTGCTCGTGTTTGTGCTCGTCTATCGTTACTCGCTGTGCCATTGGCGCCGGACCAGGGCGATGCGCTTCGGCTATTGCCTGGCGCAGCACGTTGACGATGTCCTCGATGGCGACTATCCGGTGCGCGGCGAACCACTCGAGATTGTCGACGATCTGATCCGCCAGTTTGAATCCCAACGCTTCGACGCTTGCGAAGTGGGAAACCTGGCACGTTGCGTTCACCAGGAGCTCTCGGTGCTTCGAACTGTGGATAACGATCCAGTCGCGGAACTGCTTCAACTGTTTCGCGTTATGAGATTTGACCGCGAGCGGGTCCGTGACGGGCTCGTGCTGTGCCGGCGGGCGCTCAATCACCAGCATTGGCAGACGTTTTTCCATTCGGTCAATCTTCTCATGATCGTCGCCCGGGCCGAGTTGCGCGCCGGCGACGTGAGCGAGCTGGTCAAAGCGTTCGGTTGGTGCTCGACTTTGCGCGACCTGGAGGAAGACCTCGGGCGCGGCTTGATCAACATTCCTTCGGACGTCGTCGAGTCGGCTCGATGGCAGGGCGTCAAGTCGTTGAGCTATAGCGAACTCATTGCGACGCCCGCCGTGCGGCAATGGATTCAAGAGCTGCATGCGGTGGGAAAGCTCCACTTGGAAAGGTTCGACGATGAGTTGCGCCGACTCGGCGATCGTAAAGGCGCGAAAATTGCGCGCTTGTTTGCCAACTCGATGAAGGGTTTCCACTCTCG
>DASSGE010000506.1:0-2644 GCA_035693605.1 Binatia bacterium | reverse complement strand
TGCAGCGGCTGCGGTGCCTTCTACCACCGCCGTCGTTGGACTTTGAGTGCGCCGTCAGGATTTCGGCCGACTCTACAGCCGGGGCTGTTGTGTCCGGGATGCCAAAAGATCAAAGCTCATTCGGTCAGTGGCGAGCTGCATGTCCGTGGTGTCGCCGAACAGGACCGTGGCGAAGTGCTGCGACTGCTGCGCAACGAGGCAGCTCAGGCGCGCGAGAAAAATCCTCTGGAGCGGATCATGCATCTGACGGCGAGCGGAGACGACTGGATGGTCGAAACCACCACGGAAAAACTCGCCCAGCGGCTCGGGCGCTCGCTGCGCAAGGCGCGCGGCGGCAAAGTTGATTATACCTGGTCGCACAACAACAAGTTCGTCAGGGTGGTATGGGAGCAGCGTTGAATCGACAGCGCAGCTCTAAAGGGCGGACGGGCCCGAGTCGCTTGAGCTGAAGGAAATCTAATGGAAAAAAAATCCCCGGATTTTTCCATCGTATATTTCCTGGTTGCGTTGACGTTAATGTTTGTCGCGCAGTATTTTATGCTCGCCAAACAGCTCGAAACTATCAGCTACAGTCAGTTCAAGACGCTGCTTAAGAAGGGCCAGGTCACCGAGGTGGTGGTGCGCGATAAGACCATCGGCGGATCCATCAAGACCGAAGGGCTGAAAGAGATATTTACTGCTGAAAAGATCAAAGAGCTCGGCGACGGCGGCAAAAAACCGCTGGCATTCGTGGCGGTGCGGGTTGACGATCCACGGCTCACCGCCGACCTCGAAGAAGCCGGCATACCGTTCAAAGGCGAAACTACCAGCGATTGGTTGCCGACATTGCTTTCTTGGATCGTGCCGATTGTGCTGTTTTTGGTGTTGTGGAATTTCCTATTCAATCGGATGGGTGGCGGCGCCAGCGGCGGTCTCATGCAGATCGGCAAGAGCAAGGCCAAGGTTTACATCGAGAAATCCACCGGAGTCACATTTGCCGACGTTGAGGGCATTGAAGAAGCTGAAGAAGAGCTGATCGAAGTCGTCGAGTTCCTCAAGCACCCGGAAAAGTACCAGCGTTTGGGCGGCCACATTCCGAAAGGGGTCTTATTGGTTGGCCCTCCGGGCACCGGCAAGACGTTATTGGCGCGCGCCGTGGCCGGCGAAGCCGGCGTGCCTTTTTTTAGTATTTCCGGTTCCGATTTCGTCGAGATGTTCGTCGGCGTCGGCGCGGCGCGGGTGCGCGATCTATTCTCCCAGGCCGCCGAGCATGCGCCGAGCATAATTTTTATCGACGAACTCGATGCCCTGGGCAAGGCACGCGGCATGAGTATGCTCAGCAGTCATGACGAACGCGAGCAAACGCTCAATCAGTTGCTCGCCGAAATGGACGGCTTTGACTCCAACAAGGGCGTGATCTTGATGGCCGCGACCAATCGTCCGGAGATACTCGATCCCGCGCTGCTCCGCCCCGGACGTTTCGACCGCCAGGTACTGGTCGATCGTCCCGATGTCAAAGGGCGCGAGAAAATCCTCCAGCTTCACGCCAAGAAAATAAAGCTTTCGCCAGCCGTCGATTTGAGTGTCATTGCCGCCAAGACGCCGGGCTTCGTCGGCGCCGACCTGGCGAACATCGTCAACGAAGCCGCGCTCCTGGCTGCGCGCCAGGGCAAAAACGCCGTCGAGGCGAGCGACTTCGATGAGGCCATAGAAAGAATCGTCGCCGGTTTGCAGAAAAAAAGCCGGGTGATGAGTCCCAAGGAAAAGCAGACCGTCGCCTATCATGAGTCCGGTCACGCGTTGGTTGCCGAGCTGGTTCCCGGCGCCGATCCGGTGTCGAAGATTTCAATCATTCCGCGCGGTCTGGCGGCTTTGGGATATACTCAGCAAACGCCGACGGAGGATCGCTACCTGATGACACGATCGGAATTGCTCGGGCGTATTTACGTTCTGCTCGGTGGCCGGGTCGCCGAGGAGATGGTCTTCGAGGACGTGTCCACCGGCGCGCAGAACGATTTGCAGCGCGCCACCGAGATCGCCCGCACGATGGTGACTCAGTTCGGCATGAGCGAGACCTTGGGCTTAGTATCACTGGAAGGGCCGCGCCAGCCGCTATTCTTGCCGATACCGATGCAAAGCGCGAAGGAATACAGCGACGACACCGCGCGGACGATCGATGCCGAGGTCAAACAGATCCTGACGGCTTGCCATGGCAAGGTAAAGGAAATCCTCGCGGCGCACCGGCCGGCGCTGGAAGAGTTGGCGCAGCTGCTGTTGAAGAAAGAAGTGGTCGAACGGCCGGAGTTGCAGGCAATATTGAAAGTCGTGAGCATCGAACGGGCCAAGGACCGAAAAAAAACCTACAGCGCTGATGATCGTGAAGCAACGGGAGGTAGCAAGGAGTCGGGTAATGCGTGGCGGGGGGATTGCCAATTACAAATTTCCAAGAAGGGATCGATTGAAGAGTAAGGGTTTGGCGAATCGGCGAGACAAGGTTGAAACAAATGCTTTTAAGATCGACCGAGGTGGAATGGTACGGCCATTGCCCGCTTGAGAGGTCACGATGAAGAATAAATTGTTTGTGCTAACCGGCCTCAGCTTGACGATGATCGTATTGGGTGCCGTTCTCCCTCGAGCGCTTCTCGCGTACGAAGAAATTGTCGTC
>DASSGE010000505.1:0-2936 GCA_035693605.1 Binatia bacterium | reverse complement strand
GTACATATTAAATCCTCCTAGTACTGAACTGATCTTCTGAACCTGGTTGGTTTGGAGAGAGTTGCGGACAAGTAACTAAGTCACGCTAGGGCTTTTTCCTCGTGTAAGCAAGGGGCGACCCAATCGACACCGGTCCGCACAAAAAAGGGAGGCATCCCGACCAGATGCCTCCCTCAATCTCACTTACTTAAGTAACGAGATCCTACCAGCGGTTGCGTCCGCCGTCGCGATCGCCGCCACGGCCTCCGCCGCCACCGAAGCTATCGCGCTTTGCCATCGGCTTGGCTTCGTTAACCGTCAAGCTGCGACCTTCGAATTGGGTGCCATTGAGCGATTGGATGGCGGCTTGCGCCTCGCTGCTCGATGACATTTCGACAAAGCCGAAACCGCGCGATTGACCGGTAAACTTATCCGAGATCACGTTGGCGGAATCGACCGTGCCATGTGCCGAGAAAAGTTCCGTTAAACGCCCTTCGGTAACTGAATAAGGCAAACCACCGACATATAATTTACTACCCATGTTGTCCTCCTAAAGACAAAACTGTTGAAGTCTGTGATCCTGAGAATCTAACTGCTAAAGAGGCAGAACCTGGGCTCGTAAAAAACTAAAACCCTGCTCTGGTCGGATGGTCATTTAGAAATTGCTATCAGAGGATAGAGACGGAAAGAGGCCTTCGTATTTTGCTTTCCTCTCAGAAGGCCATTGACTGAAGAAGATAACTCACGTTACGGGTTACGCCGGGTGAAGTCAATCGCCAGTCATAAAATTAAAATAATAAAATTCCAGGCGAAAAATCGCTAGTCCTGTGTTTGAACACTGCACGGGCTCTTTCTATAATTTTAAACAATGATGAAAATCGCCCCCTGGAACGTCAATGGGATCCGCGCGCGTGAGGCTCAGGTCCTTGAATGGATCGAGCGCGAGCGGCCGGACGTGATTTGTCTGCAGGAACTCAAATCGACAGTGGCGCAGGTGCCGGCGAAGCTTTGCGAGTTGCAGGGATACCACTGCTACTGGCACGGCGCGCGCGCATACTCGGGCGTAGGGCTGCACATCCGGCGCGATGCATTTGCCGATGAGCCGCAGTTTCGCCATCCGAGTTTCGACGTCGAGACTCGTATCGTGACGGCGCAGATCGGGGATTTTCTTTTTGTCTCAGTTTATGTGCCGAACGGCGGCAAAGATTTTCCCGCGAAGATGCAATTTTTGCAGCAGCTGGAAGCTTACATCGGTGAAGCACACGCCGGCGGCATGCGCGTGGTCTTGTGCGGCGACATTAATATCGCGCGCAGCGAGCGCGACGTCCACCCCAAGGAGCGCAATGCAAATTTGGTCGGACAACGGCCCGATGAAAGAGAGCTTTTCGAGCGTTTGCTCGCCCGAGGACTCGTCGACGTCGGCCGCGTACTCGACCCGGACAACGATAATCTCTTCACCTGGTGGGCGCCCTGGCGCAAGCTGCGCGAACGGAATATCGGTTGGCGTATCGATTACATCCTGGCCAGCGAAGCTTTGGCGGCTAAAGCGGTCCGCTGCGCCACCTATCGCGAGGTCGGCACTAGCGATCATGCACCGGTGATCGCGGAGTTCGATCTGAATGTAACCCAACAATAGTATGGTTCACCGACGTGCAGGACGCCGAGGCGGTTAATCTCCGCGAATTCGGTCGCTCGGCGGTGAGTTCTATGAGCAGCAGCGTCAACCAGACAAGGGTGCATGGGACAAGATGAAAAAGCCGAAAAGAAATACCCGGCCGCCGGCGCCCGACTTGAGCGTCTTCGGTAATCTAGCCGAATACAACCGCAAGCGCCGCTTCGACGTGACGCCCGAGCCTGCCGGCAAGCCGCGACGGGCGCGTAAAACATCTCTGCAATTCGTCGTGCAAAAGCATCGCGCCAGCCGACTGCATTACGATTTCCGACTGGAGCACGATGGCGTCATGCTTTCCTGGGCGGTTCCTAAAGGCCCCTCTCTCGATCCGGCGAACAAACGCTTCGCCATGCAGACTGAAGACCACCCCATCGAATATAACCGCTTCGAAGGTGTGATCCCGGAAGGTGAGTACGGCGGCGGCACTGTCATGATCTGGGATCGCGGCATCTGGGAACCGGAGGTCGACGATGTCGGCGCGGCGCTTGCCAAGGGCGACCTCAAGTTCACTCTGCGCGGCACCAAGCTCAAAGGCTCGTGGGTCTTGGTGCGGATGCGCCAGCGACAGTGGTTGCTGATCAAACACCGGGACCGGGCGGCGTCCAGTTTGGACATCGTCGCGGTCAAACCTCGCTCAGCGGTATCGCGCCGCACGCTGGCGGGGATTGCACGCCGTGCCGGCGCCACCCCGCGCCAGCTTAAACAGGCCGAGGAAGCCGATCAAATCATGGCGCAGAACTAAATGAGATTTTCCTAATCAATGAAAACGCGGCTTGTCGCCTCGACTCACCACAAGGCATTCGTCTTCATGATAAAACAGGCAACCGTCGCAGATGCTCGCTCCGCAGGACTGACAATTGAATTCATCGCCGTGGCGAATCTCGTGCCTGCACTCGGCGCATTCTATGGTTCCATTGATCATTTGAAACATCGTTAATCTCGCCTTCGAATCGAGGTTGCCAAGCAGCTACAAGCCTGGCCTTGGCGGCACCTGCCGCTTAACACGTTATCGCCGAGAGGGGCAATGAAAAAAAATCGAAGCGCGCATTTTCCGCCATTGTTGAAGCCAAGCGTTAAACGATCAGGCGACGAAATCGCCAGCCAGTAACGAACCCGCCGTTAAAAACTGGGCGGCGGCGGTGCTTTGATTATACGTCGAAGCCATTCGCCTTGACTCACCGCTTCACGTATTAGAGAATCCGGCAAAATCCACTCAAGGAGATTTGCATGATTACGTCCAACGATCTCAAAGGTATCATGACCATGATGCCGGCGTTTACCAAGA
>DASSGE010000504.1:0-8221 GCA_035693605.1 Binatia bacterium | reverse complement strand
GCGACAATTCCTGCAGGCTATTGAGTCCCGGCAATCGCGGCTTCCAGCTTGTTTCGACGCTTTTCAATAACTCGTCGCGAATTTCTTGCTTGGTCGGACGAACAAACCGGGGCTTGTAGCCGTGCAACAGCGGCACGCCGTGATCCAGCAGGTCGAGCCGGTCGAGATTCGGCAACCGTCCCCAGCTCAAATCGGGATTACCCCAGAAGACAGAAAGTTTCTTGCCGTAGACCGCGTCCAACGTTTTAGCTTCGTCGATCAGCGACGCCATTACTGCCGGCGGTTCCGCGCAGTTGACTAACAGGCCGACATCGATGTCGCTGTAAACCGCGCTAAATCCGCCATGAGCAAGACTGCCGAGCTTGTAGGCGTCAACCAACGAAGCGCCGAGCTTGGATTGGAAGTGATTCGCGACCCGTACAACGTAATTTTCGATATCGTTCATGCGCCTGAGAATTTGACTTGGTTTAATACCACAGGACTTCCTTTTGCCTTATGGTTCCCGATTCGTCGAAATGACAGCCACTATGCGACAGATCAGGCCCGGTTGCTTCGGTCGAACTTCGATCCTCTGCCGTGACATCTTCGCGGTTTGATCCAAACGTCACTGCAATCCGTACAGCCGGCGCGGATTGTCACAGAGAATCTTTTTCGCGAAGGGCTCCGGGATATCTTCCCGCTTTTGCAGGCTCTCAACTAACTTCTCCTCCGCCGATGGATCGTTATGACCGTAATCCGAACCGATAACGAGGTTATCTTCGCCGATCCATTTGGCAAGATAAGGAATATCTTCGTCGGCCTCCGCCGCGATAAAAATATTCGATGAGCGGAACAGCTCGGCGCTGTTCTTGTATTGCTGCCGGTCTTTGAACAGGCGCCGCAGAATGTGAATCATGAACGGCGCCCAACCCGCCGACGCTTCAATAAATCCGATTCGCAGTCCGGGAAACTTCTCAGGAATGCGGTTAGCGAGCAAATCACGGAAAGCGAAAATCGGCAGCGCGCGGCCATGCGCGAACGTATGATTGCGCGCATGCTCAAAATACGGCAGCATCCACGGCGCGCCGGAACCCGTATGAATGCAGATCGCCATGTCGAGCTTGGCGGCCTGCTCATAAACCGGATGGAAGTACGGATGATCGATGGTCTTGTCACCTTCGATGCCGCGAAAAAAGATGCCTACGGCGCCCAGCTCTTTCGCCCGTTTCATCTCTTTGAGCGATTCCGGAATCGAACGCAGCGGCAAAACCGCGGCGAATTTCAAACGGCCATCGGACTTGGCGCAGGCGTCGCCGACCCAAGAGTTGTACGCTTTGCTGAGAGCCGTATCGAGCTCGGGATCGTCGGTGATATAGACGAGAAAAAGCGTCGGATAAATTACCTGAACCTCCACGCCTAGACGATCCATGTCCTTGACGCGCGCACCCACGTCGGCAATCTCCCGGCTGGCGATGGCAATGTCACCGCGCACTTTTTCCGCTTTCTGCGCCGATGGCGTCACCAGCCGATAGCTTCCCTTTCCCGCCGGCTTGGGGAAAATATTGCCGTCGATGAGCCATAGCGCGTTGCGATCGCCGAACCAAGTGTCGTCCGGCAAATCAACCAACACCGGCCGGCGCGGCGCCATCTTTTCATCTATCAATTGCCACATCGCTTCCGGCTCGGCGATATGGGTATCGGCATCGACTACACCCTGCATGTTCCTATTCCTCCTCCGTGATCACGACGACTTTCTCTCCTGCGATATACACCCCCGCAAATATGCTTTGCAATCGACGACAAACGCAGGAATGGAAGCCCAACGCCCCTAGACATTTCGCCGCCATTGCAATAGGACCTAAACAAACAACCTAAAGGAGTTCATATGGCATCGACACTAATCACTGGCCTGGGACTGGTCGGCACTTCTTTCGCGCAACATGCGGTCAAACGCGGCGACAGCGTGGTTTTTTACGACGTCGCTCCGCGTAAGGATTTTTTGGCGCACAAGCTCGGCGCCGCCAACGTCAGCGTGGTCCAGCGCGATGTCCGCGACTTGCCGTCGCTTATCGAAACCATTCAGAAACATAAATGCGACACCGTCATCCACACGGCGGGACTGATCGGCGGCAAGGTCGGCAATCCGATCTATGCCGGCATGCAGATCAACGTCATGGGCACCATCAACGTCGCCGAGGCCGTACGTCTCACCGGCGTCAAGCGCTTGGTCCAAATCAGCACGTTCGGCGTCTACGACCGACGACAGGGTGAGCCCAACCCGATCGACGAAGGTTTTCGCCGCGGTCCCGGTGAAGCTTACGGCAACTCCAAGGTCGCCAAGGAATTGATGGTCGAGGCCTACCAGCGCATGTTTGGTTTTGAATTAATCGTTCTGCGCCTCGCCAATGTCTACGGCGTCGGCCATTTTGCCGGCGGTTCAGGCGGCGGTGAGATGGTCCAGAACATGTTGCAAACCGGCATCAAAGGCGGCGTCGTCAAGATCGCCCAGGAAGTCGCCCGCGATTTCGAATATGTCTATTACAAAGATCTAGGCCGCGCCTTGGATAAGGCAGTGACGACGCCGCTGAAGGAACCGGTGACGCTCAACATCGGCACTGGCGTGGTCATTACTTTCGACGACCTGGTAGCCACTGCCGAAAAACTACTGCCCAATTTACAGGTGGAAATCATACCGGGCGTCAAACCGCGCTCGGCCAAGCAGCCGATGGTAATCGAGAAGGCCAAGCAGGTGCTCGGCTGGACGCCCGAGTACGACATTGTCAACGGCTTCAAGGATTACATCAGCGAACTGAAAGCGCTGTAGCGATTTTTTTCACCACGAACTGTTCATGAAGTTAAGCTTGGCAACAGGTTGTGAAACTGCGGGGCTCCCTTCTCGATGGTCGTTTCGTTGAATCGTCATGCTGGCGCAGGCCGGCATTCAGGGGGGAAATGGAATGGATACCGGCTTTCGCCGCTACGACGGAATCTCGTTGCCCCCTTCGTCGGCCGGATCGTATATGTGCCTTTTCTGACGAGGCACGACGGACTCGAAGGTTCGACTAATATTAATTTCGAACTTCGTGTGCTTCGTGCCTTCCTGCAAAGGTTCTCTTACTTCTAGCAATTACAAAACCAATTTTCCCGATATGCCGCTTTTGAAACCGCTATAGCGAATCGTCTCCCCATCCGTCTCCAAAATGATCGCGCCATCCTCGTAGGTGCGCAGCACCTCGGCACCGGCAGCGCGGTAACGCTCGACCACTTCATCACGTTTCGCCTCGGCACGGCTTCTCGCCCCCGCTGACAGGATCGCTAGTTTCGGTCTAACCGCCGCGATAAATTCAGCCGAACTCGCCGTCGGGCTGCCATGGCGCGGAACCTTCACCACCGTGCTGCCGAGAACGTTCCGTTTCCTCGATAACTCCAACTCCTCGCGCTTATCGATATCGCTGGCGAACAGAAATGACGCCTTGCCATATTCTAAGCGCACGACCACAGGACTTTCGGTCACGTTGCCATCAGCGCCAAATAAAAAACACAGCCGCACGGGCGCGATATCGCGGCACGGCAGGTCGCCGGTCAATTCGCGCCGAACCATTTTGAGTCGTTCCAGCGTTTCTTCGAGATCTTCGAACCGTTGGGTTGCGCCCTTTGCAGCGCCGGACCAGAACTCGTTAGGGGAAAAATCCTGGGCCAGCGCGCGCATGCCGCCGTAATGGTCGATACGCGCATGGCTGACCAGCAAATAGTCGATTTTAAGAATCTTGCGCGATCTCAAATAGGGCGCGACGATACTTTCGCCAGTATCGAAGTCCCCCACTGCTGTGCCGCCGGCATCGATCACGAGTATTTTGCCGCCGGGCAATTCAACCACCGCTGCGTCTCCCTGACCGACGTTTAGATGGGTGATGCGCAATCGATTGCTATCGTAGCGCTGAAGCCGCCAATAAAAGACGTCGCCGGCGAGCAGAAGCAAAAATATCGCCGCTGCGGAGACGATATGGCTGCGCTTGCGCAAAACGAAAAACGCGATCACACCGCCATAAAGCACGCCGACCTCGAGGAGGTTCGGAGCAGCAACGCGAAAGCTCGCCAGCGGCACGCTCCCGAGGTACTCGACGACGATAATGGTCCAATTCGCGAGTCGGTCGGCGAGCCAGACCAACGGACCGGCAAATTCGTTGGCAATCAGAGTCAATAAACCAACGAAAAGTCCCAGGGGCACGACGACAAATCCCACTAACGGCACGATCACCGGATTGGTGACGAAGCCCGCCAGCGAGAGATTTCCGAAGTAGTGAGCGATCAATGGACCCGTACCCAAAGTGGCCAACAGCGGCACCACCAAATGAAAGACCAACTGCCGCGCTTTGTCTCTGATCCAACTCTTTTCTTGCGATAGTTCCTGGCTCTTTTCCCGCGTCAGCCCATGGTACAGATTGCGCATACCCCAGGCGATAAATAGCACCGCGAGAAACGACAACTGAAACGAGATGTCGGCAACTACCCCGGGCCAGACCAAGGCGATCAACAACGCCGCCAGAGTCAAGCTGGCAAAGACTTCCTCTTCACGGTCCAACAACACCGCCAACTGATACACGCCGATCATGATCGCTGAGCGCACCGTCGGCACCATGGCGCCGGCCAGCGCGGTGTAAAACACCACCGCCAAAAAGGAAAACAAAGTTGCCGCTTTAAGCAGATTGAAACGGAGCAAAACATAGCTGCTAAACGACAGGCCGTATCGGATCGCCGCAAAGATCACCACGCCTAACATGGCGACATGGAGCCCGGAAATCGACAACACATGATTGACACCAGCGGCGGTGAACGCGTTGCGGACTTCCTTGCGGATCCCGCCCGTCTCCCCGACCGTTAATGCTTTCATCAACGCTCCACCGTCCGGCGAGAAGTTCACATCGATATAGCGGCGGATCGTCCGTCGAATATCTTCGATGGCGCCGCGCAGCGCTCCCGGTTCACGCGCAACCAGTGCAATCGCGGCATCGTTTTCGAGAAATCCGGTGACATAGATTTGTCGTTGAGAAAGATAGGTCGCGTAATCGAAGCCGCCAGGGTTGCCGCTATTCTGCGGCAGGTTGGGCCGAAGCCAGAAACGGATGCGGTCGCCGTAGCGCCAGTCACGCCGCGCGTTGCGCAGACTAAGTTGCAAATCGCCGCTGATCTCCTCGGCTCCGGTAGGGTGCCAAATCCGCTCGGCGCGCAGCAACCAGCGATGGCGATTGATAAGATTCTCCGGTTCGGCCTTGAGCTGGCCTTCGATTAAAACCTGTTCATGGCGCAGCATAACCGAACGCAAATGATTCTCGGGAAATTGCGGCAGGAGGATTTCACGATGGCGGACGTAGCCAATCGCAAAGGCCAAGATCACCAAGAGCCCGAGGATCGTCCAACCACGCCAACGCCGGTAAAAAGGCAGCAACACAAACGGCGCCACTGCCAACCATCCGCTACCGGGCAACTGCCAGGGAGCAACAGCAAGCGCTTGACCGAGCAGCAGAAACAACGTCGGTACAATTAACCAGGCCGACGGATGGATTTTTCGGCATTGCAATCGAGCTGCCTCTTCCCGGTCCGCCATGGTGCTTTACTCAATGAGAAACTTCGCCGATCGAGGACAGTGATGCCCGTGTGTACTCTGCCTGGCACGTTCCCGCGCATTTGCTGCACACGAGCTTTACGGCGATGTATTCGCTGCCGTTAACACTCTTTCCCGTCTAGCTGCGACGATTCAACCCCAATCGATCCGCGCAACGCCTCGATCACTTGCTGCGCCAGCTTTTCATTCATCGACGGCACTTTGAGGATATCCTCCAAGCTCGCCTCTTCGATGCGCTTGATACTACCGAAGGCGCGCAACAACGCGCGTTTGCGCACGCCGCCAATACCGGCAATCCGATCCAGAGCGGAGTAAAGCGTTTCCTGGGAACGCAGTTTTCGATGATGAGTGATAGCGAAGCGATGGGCTTCGTCGCGCACGCGTTGGAGCAAAAATAACGCATTGGAGTTACGCTTTAGCACCACCGGATTGGCTTGCCCGGGCAGAAACACGCGCTCTTCCGAACGCTCGATCTCGGCGCTGCGCGGTGCCGCTTGAACGCGCATTTTGGCCAAACCCACCGCCTCGACGCCGTCGATGCCAACCTCGGCCATGGCTGCCATGGCCATCGCCAACTGTCCCTTGCCGCCGTCGACGACGATCAATTCAGGTAAATCGCCTTCTTCCTTGCCGCGGCTGAAGCGCCGCTTGAGCATCTCCAGCATCATGCCGAAATCGTCGCCGCCGGATTCGGCGCCGATGGTCCTGATGCGAAAATGGCGATAAAGATTTTTGTCCGGTTCGCCGTCAATGAACGTCACCATGGAACCCACTGCATGAGCGCCGTGGATCATCGAGATATCGAAACACTCGATGCGATGAGGGTAGTTCTTCAAACGCAGCGAGCTTTGCAGCTCGTGGAGCATTTTTTCCCGCGCCTTCTCTTGATCATGGCGATCGGCAAAACTTTGTTTGGCATTGTCGATCGCCATCTCGACCAAGTGGCGCTTATCGCCGCGCTGTGGCCAGATAATCTTGACGTTCCTGCCCTTATGTTCGGCGAGATACTCCTCGCGCACGACGGCGTCCTCTAGTGCCACGGGCAAAAGAATTTCGTCAGGAACGAAACGCTGGCCTTGATAGAACTGAGTCAACAACGAACCCACGATCTCCTCGTCGGGAAATTCCAAATCGGTCAACGAATAAGACTGGTTGCCGGTCAACTTACCCTGGCGCACCAGCAGTACCTGGACTTCGATGAAACCGCCCTCGCGGTACAAGCCGAAAATATCCTGATCACTGCCCCAGTGCGCCACCATGCGCTGTTTCTCTAAGGTTTTCTCGACCGCCTGGATCTGATCGCGAATCCGTGCCGCCGCCTCGAATTCCAAGGCGTCAGACTTCGCTAACATGCGCTGCTTCAACTCGTCGATGAGCTCTTGCTGCCGACCTTCGATAAATAGCATGGTCTGGCGCACCTGCTCGCGGTAAACATCGGGCGCTACCGGCAGCACGCAGGGGCCCATGCAGCGCTTGATCTGATACTGTAAACAGGGCCGGGTGCGGTTGCGAAAATTGTGGTCGGTGCAGTTGCGCAGCTGAAAGTGCTTCTCGATAATGTCGATTGTCTCGCGCGCCGCCACGGCCGAAGAGAACGGTCCAAAGTAGCGGTTGCCATCCTTGACGATCTTTCGCGTCGCCACGATACGCGGCCAGGGATGCTGGGTCGTGACCTTGATGCTTAAATAGCTCTTGTCGTCTTTAAGACGAATATTGTAGCGCGGCTTGTACTGCTTGATCAGATTGTTTTCAAGAATCAACGCTTCCTTGTCGTTGCTCGTGACCAGGGTATCGATGTCGACTATTCGTCGAACCAAGAATTGGATTTGCGAGCGCTCGTCGGATTGATTGAAGTAGGCTCGTACCCGCGTCCGCAGATCCTTGGCCTTGCCGACGTAAATCACCTTGCCGCCGGTTTCGCGCATTAGGTAAACACCCGGCCTTGACGGCAATCCGGCGAGTTTTTCGCTTAGAGAGTTCACAAGGCTTTTTCCACCAGAATATTCTCGACAATTTCCGATTCGGAAAGAACAACCGAGTCAACCGTCGAGACACCCGCGCACAACCCGGCGGCCGCGTCGCAGGCACTGGATTGACCCACTCTGACAAATCGCTCCCTGGCATTGCAACAGTTACGACAAGGCATCGCTGGCATGACTTTTGAGTCAAATCCCGGCTAATCACGCATATCTTGCCCGATCCAAGGTCCAAGGAGTCGCCATGTTCGATATCGATAATTTGATGCAGTTGGGAGTCTTCAGCCAGCTGCTGCCCATCTGGCAAGTGTTCTTCTTCATCGCCGCGCTATTACCTTTTCTGCTCATGGACCGCGTCAAAATCTGCTTGCTGGTAACCTACCTCTTTACCTTCTATCTCGGCTTTATGGTCCAATGGGGCGAATATCTTTCTTCCACTGGTTCCATGCAACCGTTTGTTCTCTATTCGCTGAGCGGCCTCGCCATCGCGGTGTTTTTTGTTGCGACGATATTTACCGAACAACCGCCCAAGACCGCAGTGCGCTTTGTCCGTTACCGAAAATCGGCCGGCGACCGTCCTGACGGGCCGTTCGCCGCAGCACATCGTGACCCCGTGGATCTGGCGGTCAATGTGACGCAAGTG
>DASSGE010000503.1:0-2721 GCA_035693605.1 Binatia bacterium | reverse complement strand
CATGGTGCGGATGTTTTGCCCAAAGATCTGAATCTCCCCGGCGCTCGGCCGCTGCAGCAAAATCATTTCGCGCATCAGCACCGACTTGCCGCTGCCGTTGCCGCCGGCGATGGCGAACACCTCGCCTTTGCCGATGCTCATGCTGACATCCTCGTGCACCACCGCAGCGCCGAAGCGTGTTTGAACATGGGTAACTTCAATGACCGGAGTCGCGGCCGTTGTCGTATTCGTAGAGTTAGTCATAGTCCCCACCAGCTGAACAGAATCGAAAAAAAAGCGTCGGTGACGATGACCAGAAAAATCGCTTGGACGACGCTGATCGTGGTGTGGCGGCCGACGCTGTCGACGCCGCCCGAGACTTGAAAGCCTTGATAGCAGCCGACCAGGGCGATGATCGCGGCGAAGACCGGCGTTTTGCCGAGACCGATGAGATAATGGCGCAGCACAATCGCGTATTCGAAGCGGTTGAGGAATTCGGTAAAAGTAATGCCGAGTTGGCTCAGCGCGATCAACATGCCGCCGAATACCCCGACCGCATCGGCAAATACGGTCAGCAGGGGAAGGGCGATGATCAAAGCGATCGCGCGCGGCACCACCAGTAAACTCATCGGCGAGATGCCGAGGGAGCGCAGCGCGTCCAACTCTTCAGTGACCGTCATGGTGCCGATCTGCGCGGTGTAAGCCGAACCCGAGCGCCCGGCGACCAAAATAGCCGTCAGCAACGGCGCAATCTCGCGCACCAAGGAAATGCCGACGAGATCGACGATAAAAATATTGGCGCCGAAGGTCTTGAGCTGTTCCGAGCCCTGATAAGCGATAACCACGCCCATGAGAAAGGACAGTAAGCCGATGATCGGCATGCCATTGAGGCCGTCGATTTGCAGATCGTAGAGCAGCACGCGCCAGCGCATGCGCTGCGCACGGGTCAAGAGTGAAACGGACGCGGTCGCGGCTTCGCCGATGAACGACAGGGTATTGTGGAGATTTTCTCCAGCCCGCCAAGCCCAGCGTCCAAGCCGTTCGAACCAATTCGCAGGCGCCAATTTTTGGTATTGCGCGGTTTGCGACCAGTTGCGCGCGACGGTTTGCATGAGCGCAGCGAGTTCGTCGGTCATTTGCCGGATAGTGACGGTGCAGCCGCCGCGCTCGAACTGGTTCAAAGTTCGTTGCAGCAGCCAAGCACCGCTCGTGTCCATGGCAGCGATGGCGCTGACGTCGCAGGTGATCTGGCCGGTAGCTGTGGGAAGCGAGGCGATCTGACGTTCGACGTCGACCAGATGATCGAGTGTCCATGAACCGGTGCAGCACAGCGTACCGTCCGAGCGTAGGAAAAGTTTGGCTTTCGCATCGGTCACCGGCGCGGCTGCTGTGCTTGCGGGACTATTCATGGTGCTCTCTAGTGGTCTTTGAGTTTGGGTAGAAAACGCGGCACCTTGCGGCAATAGTCGTCGTAAGCGTCACCGAAGTGAATGCGCAATTCCTTTTCTTCCAATCGCGCGATGATATAGATCCCCGGCAGCCATAGCGCGACGGCAAAATAGGCCGCGAAATAATTGGCGATCAGCGCGTAGCCAACGAGCGCGATCAAGAGCTGCACATAACGCGGGTGGCGTATGCGGGCATAGATCCCTTCGGTGATGAGTTGGCGCGGAAAGCGGTCCGGCGCGATTTCCGGTAGGCCAAGCAAGGTTTTTAGATCCAAATGTTTGTGCAGCTTTAATCGTAGCGATCCCGCAACGACCAAAAGCGCTACGCCCAGCGCGGCGAGTAGATAATTGGTCCCATAGTCGATGCTGAGCAAATAATGGCGCAGCGAAAATAAACCGATCATGGCCGCGCCGATCGCGCTGAGTATCGCTGTGTAGGCCGGAGCGATGCCTTTGCCGCGCCAAAAATCAACCAATGGATGAATCAGCAGCCAGTAAAGAAACAGCGGCGGCAATGTGATGACCAGAAACAGTGCGAGAACATAGCGTGCAGTATTCATGTTGAATCCGATGCCTGGTTGACGTCACGCATGGGCGGACGCTGCGAGCACTCGCGTTACATCCCCGTCGCCGCGGTTTTCTTGTTTGCCTCCATCTTAAACTCTTTAAGCAGTTCACGTTGGCGCGGCGTGAGCGATGTCGGGGTGTTTACTTCGATGACGATGTAGAGATCACCCTTGCCCTTGCCGTGTAAGCGCGGCATGCCCTTGCCGCGGGCGCGCAGCAGCGTGCCATGTTGCGTGCCTGCCGGCACGGTGACGACGACCTTTTCGTCGTCAAGGCATGGCACCGTGACTTTGGTGCCGAGTGCAGCGTCGGGAAAGGAAACTGGCATCATCGCATACAGATCGGCGCCGTCGCGTTTGAGCGTGGCATGCGGTTGAATATAGATCCGCACCAGCACATCGCCGGGCGACCCCCCTTGAGGTCCAGCCTCACCTTGACCGGCAAGCCGGAGCCGCATGCCATGTTCAACACCGGCGGGAATTTGCACTTTGATCGAGTGCGGCAGCGATTGTTGGCCGCTGCCGTTACAGGTAGTGCAGGGCGATTCGATGATCTGGCCGCGGCCGTTGCAGCGCGCACATGTAGTTATAGTCACGACCCGCATGCGCTTGTCGGTGCGCGCCTGTTGTTTCTCGCCGCTGCCGTTGCATTCAACGCAACTGAGCGGTTTGGTTCCCGGCTGGGCGCCGTTGCCGCCGCACATTTTGCAGATATCCGAGCGCGTGAC
>DASSGE010000502.1:0-6538 GCA_035693605.1 Binatia bacterium | reverse complement strand
TTCGAAAAGCTGCCTTACTGCGCGGGCCAGCCGGCAATCGATGTGGGTTATTGTGGAAACCTCGCAAACGGAGTGAACGAGACGATATTCAACGGCCACCTAAAGCCTATGTTTAAAGCTGACCCCAATCGTTGCTATTTGATCCCGGTGATAAAAAATGGCGGCAATCTGACACAGTGTCAGAAGATCACAGACTGGGGTCGCTTTTGCCCCGACAAGGGGAATGACACGAAGGACGCATTTCCCGGTCCGGGTAGGCTCCAGGGAACGGTTACTTGTGGCCAGAGTGTTTGGACCTCACGGGATAGCTTATGTTACGTCCAGCGCCTTATTCGAGACAAAACGTCCGGGATGTAGAGCGTAAACATCAGGTGAACAAGTCCGCAGCGGGTGAGCCGATTGCGTGAAAGGATTAGTCTAGGTACCTTAACAGATCCGGCCAAGAAAGATCTCTAAGCCATGCAAAGTCAGGCGGCCTCAGCCGGTCTTTGACAAGGACTGCGACCCGCTCGATTGAACGGTTTCGTTACTGTGGACGATGCGGGAAATCTCAAGCGCGTATTATTTTTCAATCGCTTCATCGAAGAGCTGGTAACAACGCCGTTCTCGCGACGTGCTTGAAGCCATCATACCCGATAGTTACTTCTTCTGTTTTGCTTTCTCCAATGCGATAGCGAACAGCCCCGTCGGCTGCGCTGGGCGGTTTGCTTGGCGACTGGCTGGCGTTAACTGTTTGTCGCGCTGGCTGTTCGCGACGTTGGGATTCCCTTCCGGCCTTGCCTGGTTTGATTGTGGCGCGTCTGACCGTGCATCGCTGAGGCGCATGGTGAGGGCGATGCGCTGGCGTTTGACGTCGACGTCCATGACTCGGACCTTGACAATCTGGCCCGGCTTGACGATCTCGTGGGGATCTTTGACGAACTTGTTCGCCAGCGCGGAGACATGGACGAGGCCGTCCTGGTGCACGCCGATGTCGACGAAAGCGCCGAAAGCGGCGACGTTGGTGACGACGCCTTCGAGGAGCATGCCGGATTGCAAATCGGATATCGTTTCGATGCCTTCCTGAAAAGTCGCGGTTTTGAATTCGGGCCGCGGATCGCGGCCGGGTTTTTCCAGTTCCGCAAATATATCTTTCACCGTCGGCACGCCGAACTTCTCATCGGTGAACTGTTCCGGCTTGAGTTCTTTTAACAAGGCGCTTCGACCCATCACGTCGCCGATGGCTTTGCCGCACCGCGCCAAGATGCGTTCAACGACGGGATAAGCTTCCGGGTGAACGGCCGAGCGGTCAAGGGGATTGTCGCCATCGTTGATGCGCAGAAAGCCCGCCGCTTGCTCGAAGGTCTTGTCGCCCAAACGTGGCACCTTGGTGAGCGATTTGCGATTGCGGAATGGGCCGTTGCTGTCGCGGAACTCGACGATGTTCTTGGCGAGCAGGCTGTTGAGCCCTGAAACGCGGGTGAGCAGCGGGATCGACGCGGTGTTGAGATCGACTCCGACAGCGTTGACGCAGTCTTCGACTGTAGCGTCGAGCTTGCGCGCCAGGGCGCGTTGATTGACGTCGTGCTGATACTGGCCGACGCCGATGGCTTTGGGCTCGATCTTGACCAGTTCCGCCAGCGGATCTTGCAAGCGGCGGGCGATCGACACGGCGCCGCGCAAGCTGACGTCGAGTTCAGGAAATTCCGCGGCGGCGAATGCCGACGCGGAATAGACCGAAGCGCCGGCTTCGCTAACGACGATTTTATTCACCTTGCGGTTCGGCATTTTTGCGCCGATGAGTTTAATCACTTCGCCGGCGAGCTTGTCGGTCTCGCGGCTGGCGGTGCCATTGCCGATTGAGATCAATTCAACGTTATGTTGCGCCGTCAGGCGCGCCAGGGTCGCCAGCGAACCGTCCCAATCATTTCGCGGTTGATGCGGATAAATGGTGGCGGTTTCCAGCAGTTTGCCAGTGGCGTCGACGACGGCGATTTTGCAGCCGGTGCGGATGCCGGGATCGATGCCGAGCACCGCTTTCGGTCCCGCCGGTGCGGCGAGCAACAGTTCGTGCAGATTGCGGCCGAAGATCTTAATCGCTTCGGCTTCGGCGGATTCGCGCAACTGCATTAATAACTCGGTGCTGATGTGCAAATGCGCTTTGACGCGCCAAGTCCAGTTGCAAACATCGGCGAGCCATTTGTCGGCGCGCCGCCCGCGATCGTCGATATCGAATTGAGCCGCGATCATCGCCACGCAAGGATGCGGCACCAGGGCTTCTTGTTTCTCGTCGAGACTAAGATCGATCGCTAACACCCCCACACTTTGGCCGCGGAAAAGCGCCAGCGCCCGGTGCGACGGGATCGTGCGAATGGTTTCGGAGTAGGCGTAGTAGTCGCGAAACTTTTCCGCTTCGGCCATTACTTTGTCTTTCATTACCTTGGAGGTGACGACGCCCTGGTCCCACATGCGTGTGCGCAATTTGGCCAGCAGCTCAGCAGTCTCGGCAAAACGCTCGGACAAAATATCGCGGGCGCCGTCGAGGGCGGTCTTGACATCGGGCACGCCATTCTCGGTAGCGGATTTATCGTTGACGTACTTGGCCGCCTCTTCGTGCGGGTCGAGGTCGGGATTGCCGAGCAGGGCGTCGGCCAGCGGTTCCAGGCCGGCTTCCCGGGCGATCTGCGCCTTGGTGCGGCGCTTGGGTTTGTACGGCAGATAAATATCTTCCAGAGCTTGCTTGGTGGTCGCGCCTTCGACAGCGACGCGCAGTTCGTCGGTGAGCTTGCCCTGTTCCTCGATGGACGCCAGAATTGTTTCCCGCCGGTCTTCCAACTCGCGCAGGTAGAGCAGCCGCTCCTCGAGAGTGCGCAATTGCGTGTCGTCGAGATTGCCGGTCACTTCTTTGCGATAACGCGCGATAAACGGCACGGTTGCGCCTTCGTTCAACAACGCTACGGCTGACGCAACCTGATGGACGCCGACGTTGAGTTCTCGTGCGATCAGTTCGGTAATCTTGTTTTGAGTAGCTTGGAAAATGTTTTGACTCACGGATGATACCTTATGAGATGAATGAATCGAGGGAGTATAGACAACGTCGCGGCAAGAGTGAAGCGAGGCTACAGAAAAGTGGTGCGCTTAATCAAGAGGACGACTATCGGCTTGACGCCAAGGTTTTGTTCTTATCGACTCGGAGTAAGTTCCCTTATCGGTCATTCCGGCGAAAAGCCGGATGGAAAGCCAATCAAGATGCCGGCGTTCGCCGCCATGACGATCTACATTACAGCTAAAGTGTCTCCTGAGAGATAGCACGAGCGAGGATTTCAACCTTTCTGGAGCGGAACATTAACACTTGTCGGAGAATAGAACGATGCGATTAATAGCGTGCTGCCGGCGGCAGGCCGACCGTTTCCAACCAAGCCACGGTTTTAGCCACGACAAGTTTTTCGTTGTTGACAAACAAATGGGCCTGGAACGATGAGTTGCCGGGGCTGCTGGGGATGACCACGACATCGGCTCGCGGCGAATTCACCGCCTTCTCTTTAAGCCGTGCGGCGATGGTGGCGCGCCGGGTAATGGTGCCCTTGCCCTGGATGTTGTCACCGTCGTCGTAGACGATCAGAAATGGCACCGTGATATTGCCGATCGACTTTTCGACATTAGCCTTGCTGGTCTTTACATCGCGGTAGCTGAGGAAAGTCTTCGCCGAAGTGATGACGAACTTGCCTTCGCGAAACGGCAAGAGCCTGAGCTCATCGCCTCTGCCGGCAGCGACCAACTCGCGGCATTCGTGGGCAAACTGTTCGTACAGCTCCGGACCGAGCAGCGAATCCCTGGTGACGGCAGGAATGTCGATATGCGGTCCGTAGACGCCCAGCGCTTTGACCGACGGATGCGGCTTGTCGCCTTGATAATACTCGACGATGGGTGTGCCAAGACTATGGCCGACGAGAAAAATCCTGTCGAAGCCGCGGCTAGACATGAATGCGACAGCGTCGCCGGCTTCGCTTACGGCGGTATCAAATTCCGAGGTGCGAAACGTATCTCCCGAGTGAACGCCGTTGTAACCCAAGACCGTATAACCAGCTTCGGCGAACAGGCAACCCATGAACATGGTCGGCGCCGAGTACCAATAGGATTCGACGCCGTGCACCAGCACAATGGCCGTGGCCGAGGGCTTGAACCGTTTCGGATCGGGACTGAAGATGCCGCCCTGCACGTCGCGACCGTTACTGCGAAACTCGATCAGCTCGAAACCGACACCGGGTTTAGGTAGATAGCCCATGGAAAATATCTCTTGTCACTTCGTAGTACCGATCGATATAGAGAGCAAGCGTTCAAAAATTCATAATGGAGCATGGCGTTTCAACCGAGGTTCCTTGACCTAGCATTGGGTAACACGTAGCGTCGCGGGATGATTACGCAATCGGTAAGAGATGAACTGGCGCCGTCGGGCACGCTGCGGGTCGGTATCAATTACGGTAATGCGGTGCTGGTTGCCCGGGACGCCGCGAGCGGCGAACTGCGCGGCGTCGCGCCAGATCTGGCGCGGGAATTGGGGCGACGCTGCGAACTGCCGGTGGAACTGGTGGCCTTCCAATCGGCTGGGCAAATGACCGCGGCGTTGAAAACCGGCGCTTGGGATGCGGCTTTTCTCGCAGTCGAGCCGGGACGAGCGAACGAGATCGCTTTCACTGCGCCTTATTTATTGATCGAAGGCACCTATTTGATCCCGCCGGAATCGCCGATTCATTCCCTCGCCGATGTCGATCGCGCCGGCGTGCGGCTCGGCGTCTCGACGGGGAGCGCCTATGATTTGTATTTGAGCCGTACCTTGAAGCAGGCGCAAATGATCAAGGCGGTGAATCCCAATACGGCGTTTGGTCTGCTGATCGACGGCAAAGTCGATGTCGTCGCCGGCGTGCGCCAGGCGCTGATCGCCAACGCCGCGAAACTTCCCGGGTCGCGGGTGTTCGACGAACGTTTCATGGCGATCGAGCAAGCGATGGGCATGCCGCATGGGCGCCCGGGTGCCTTGCGATTCTTGCGCGATTTCATCGAAGAGGTGAAAGGGAGCGGCTTTGTCGCGCAAGCGCTCGCACGCGCGGGCATCAGCGGTGTCGCGGTGGCGCCGCCAGCGGTGTGAAAAAGTAAGGCTTGGTACTGAAGATATCTAATCACGAAACACACGAAGTACACTAAGTTAGGAATATTGATGATTTGAATGGCCTTTCATGATCTTCGTGGTTTGGGTGTCGTATCTTCTTTGCTCGCACTTATGCGCTGCGATTGGTTGTGATAGACGAATTTCATGGACGAGGACGATAACCAGCCGCCGCTGCGGCCGCCGTTCGCGCTGCCTTTTTACTACGGCTGGTTTATCATCGGACTGAGTTTTCTCGCTTACCTCGCCGCGTCAGCTGTGCGTTCAGCGCCTTCGGTTTTGATTCATCCTTTGGAACGGGAATTCGGCTGGGGACGGACGGCGATTTCTTCGGCCGCGAGCTTAAACCTTTTGACTTACGGTATGATGGCGCCGGTGGGCGGTTGGCTGCTCGACCGTTATGGCGCGCGCCGCGTCGTGATCGGCTGCCTCATGACCATCGCGGCGGGCGTCACCGGCACGGTGTTCGTCACTGAACTGTGGCACTTCATTCTGCTCTGGGGCATTGTCCTCGGCATCGCCACCGGAGTGACGCCGGCGCTGTCGGCGAGCGTGGCGAGCCGCTGGTTTATTGCTCGGCGCGGTCTCGCGCTGGGGATTCTTACCAATGCCAATGCCACGGGGCAGGTGATTTTCCTGCCGATCCTCATGACGTTAATTGTGTCGCACGGTTGGCGGCCGGCAATGATGTTGATTGTCGGCACCACATTGCTGTTGCTGCCGGCGATATGGCTGTGGCTGCGCGACTATCCGGCGGAGCTAGGACTCGAACCTTTTACCGATAGCAAAACGACATCAGATCAACGCATTCAGGCGCGCGCGAGGCCGCGGCCATTTTCGTTCGCCGCCTTTGGCGATGCGATCAAGACGCCGGAATTTTGGCTGCTCAGCGGCAGTTTTTTCGTTTGCGGCATGACGTCCAATGGCTTGGTTGGCACTCATATGATTCCACATGCCATCGAGCGCGGCATCGCCGAGGTGGCGGCAGCTACCGCGGTCGGCATCATGGGCGTGACCAGTTTTGTCGGGACGATGTTTGCCGGTTGGTTATGCGACCGCATCGATGCCCGAAAAGTATTGTCGGCGGCCTATCTGTTCCGCGGTTTGTCGCTATTTGTCCTGCCTTACGTGACCGACGCTTCGAGTCTGTTCGTGTTCGCGGTGTTGTATGGCTTCGATTGGTTTGCCACCGGACCGTCGACGGTGGCGCTCATTGCCAAACATTTCGGCCAGGATCGCGTCGGCGTGCTCTTTGGCTTGGTTTTCGTTTCGCATCAGATCGGCTCAGCCATCGCCGCCCTGGGCGCTGGCTGGATCTACAGTCACTTTGGCGACTACTACTATGCGTTCATAAGCGGCGCGGTGATGGGGCTGTTGGCGGCCGGCATGGCCCTG
>DASSGE010000501.1:0-4500 GCA_035693605.1 Binatia bacterium | reverse complement strand
CAGTCATCGGCAAAGAGCACGAAATCAAAGGGCAGGCGATTTGCGCATTCGTGTCGCTCAAGGTTGGAGTCGATGGTACTAATTCGTTAACGGAAGAGCTCAAAGCTCATGTGGCCAAGAAGATCGGCGCGATCGCCCGTCCCGACGAGATTCGGTTCGCCGCCGAGGTGCCAAAGACCCGCAGCGGTAAGATCATGCGCCGTTTGCTGCGCGACATCGCCGATGGTCGTGCGCTCGGTGATACCACGACACTGGCCGACCCGACGGTGGTGGCGAGATTGAAAGATCAGTACGGCGACGAATAATGGAAGGCACGAGGCGCGAGGCATGAAGAGTAAAAGTGAAATGGCGACGAAGGTTAAGTTGATTTTGATTTTGGCTTCGGTGATTTTGCCGCAAATCGGTGCGGCGCAGACGCGTGAGAAGATTCGCGTCGCATTGGGTTCAATATCCGTCAATACCTCGGTGATTCCGGTCGGAACTCAATACGGGTTATTTGCCAAACATGGCGTCGATCTTGAGCCAATTTACATGGGCGGCGGCATGAACTCTCTGGCGGCGGTGACTTCGAACTCCGTGCAGTTTCTTTCCGCCGGTTCAACAGCGACGATCAGCGCGCGTCTGGGTGGTGTGGACATAACCATGCTCACCGTACAATCGAACAAGCTCGAATATAGCATTTTTGCGGCGCCGGAAATTAAGAGCCCGCAAGAATTAAAAGGCAAGATCGTAACCGGTACGCGGCCCGGCGCCTCGGCTGATAGCGCCTTGCGATTGATGCTGCGCAAGTGGGGCTTGGAACCGGGCAAGGACGTCATCTTCATTTCCGTCGGCGATAGCCAGCAGGGGCGCATGAACGCGTTGCAGCGCGGCTCCGTTGTCGCGACTGCTTTGACACCGCCGTTTAGCGGCATTGCCCGGCAGCTCGGGTTCCGCGAGCTCATCGACATGCGTAAAACGGATATCGAATACGCCGGCTCCGCCATCGCCGGCATGGTTGGCTACATAAAAAGCCATTCGCTGATGGTCGAAAACTTTCTCAAAGGATACATCGAATCGCTGCATTTTTTTCGCACCCAGAAAGAGAAAACCGTTGCGGGCATCATGAAGTTCATGAAGATGAGCGATCGATCGCGGGCCGAGGAGGGCTATGAATATTATCTCGATCTTATGCCGGTAATGCCGTATGCCAGTGTCGCAGGGGTGAAGTCGGTGTTGCAATTTTTGGCGGCGAGCCAGCCCAAAGCGGCGACGGCAAATCCCGAAGATTTTTACGACATGAGCATTTTGAAAAAAATCGACGACAGCGGATTCGCCAAGCCGTTCGCAATTCGACGCCAATAATCGGTTGACTGGGCAAGACGAAAGTCGGAATCGGAGGCAGTAATGATACACGAACCATTCACAGGCAAGATCATTTCAACCCTGCTCCTAGCAGGAGGCCTGATCGGCTCGGTTTTGTGCGCCCAGGCGCAGGACAAACCATTGAAAAAGATCAGCTGGGGCGTGACTTCTTTGTCCGCGTCCAATTGGATTCCCTGGATCGCTAAAGACGCGAAGATCTACGAGAAACATGGTCTAGACGTCGAGTTGGTTTTAGTCAAAGGCTCGGGGCAAACCTCGGCGGCGATACTTGGTGGCAGCCTTTTTGCCGCGCCGGTGGCGGTGCCGCAAGTGATGATGGCCAATCTCGGCGGCGCCGATCTGGTGAACATCGCGCACACGGTACCGGGAGTACAGAGTAAACTGCTGGTCAAGCAGGAAATCAGGCGGCCTGAAGATATCAAGGGCAAACGGATCGCGACCTCGAGCTTGGGTTCTCTCGGCGATTTTCTATTTAAATATATCATTCGGAAAAACGGCATGGACCCGATTCGCGATGTCACCTGGCTGTCGATCGGCACTCCGGGGGAACGACTGCAAGCGTTGGCATCGGGGCGGGTGGATGCCGCTGACCTTTCGCATCCCGATGACGCCAGGGCGGTGCGCATGGGCTATCGCGTTCTTTGGGATGCGCGCAAGGAAGTAGTCTATCCGTCCATGTCGGTGGTTACCCGACGGAAAACTTTGCAAGACGACCGCGATACCGTAATGCGACTGCTCAGGTCCCACATCGAAGCCATCGCCTATTTCAAAACGCATAAAGACTTCAGTACGAAAGTTCTCAGCAAGTATTTGAGAAACAACGATCAGGAACTTCTGGACAGCTCCTACGAAATCTTCAAGCAGGATTTCATTTCGGTTCCCTATCCAATCATGAAGGGGTTGGAGGCAACCTACGACTACGTAGCGGCCAGCCGGCCGGAAATCCGCGGCCGCAAGCCCGAAGAGTTTATGGATCCGAGCTTGGTCGCTGAATTGGACAAGAGTGGCTTCATCAAAAAGCTCTACGAGCAAAAATAGCTAACAGGCACTTGGCAACAGTAAGAGTCGGAGGTCGCCGTGGCGAAAACTTTTTTCACCGTGGTTGTGCTTTTCGTTCTCAGCTTCGTTTCACGGGGCAACGCTCAAGATAAACCGCTCAAGAAGATCAATTGGGGCGTGACTTCGCTGTCGGCGGGCAATTGGATTCCGTGGATCGCCAAAGAAGCGAAGATTTACGACAAGCATGGCCTCGACGTCCAACTTATTTTACTCCGCGGCTCGGGGCAAACCTCGGCGGCGATGTTGGGCGGCAGTATCTTTGCTTCGCCGGTGACTCTGACGACCATGATCATGGCGGATCTGAGCGGCGCCGATTTTGTCAACGTCGCCCACACCGTCGCCGCGGTCGCCACCAAGCTATTGGTCCGTCCCGATATCAAGCGGGTGGAAGATCTCAAGGGGAAACGGGTCGGTATCACTAGCTTGGGTTCGCTGAGCGATTTCCTGCTCAAGCATACGTTCCGCAAATACGGTCTCGATCCCAACCGCGATGTCACCTGGTTCATGATGGGCACGCCGACCGAGCGCCTCCAGGGCTTACTGGCCGGCACGGTGGACGCCGCTGAGGCTTCCTACCCGATCGATGCACAGGGTGAGAAAAAGGGTTATCGCATCCTGCTCGATCTGCGCAAAGAGGTGAGCTATCCCTCGATGTCGGTAGTGACCCGGCGCAAAACCATCGCCGAAGACCGTGACACGGTAGCAAGAATGCTGCGGGCGCATGTCGAAGGCATCGCGTTTTTCAAGCAGAACAAAGAATTCAGCATGCGCGTCCTGGGCAACCAGTTGAAGATCAACGATCGCGAGATGCTGGAAAATTCCTATGAGATCTACAAGCAGGATTTTATCTCGGTGCCTTATCCGATCACCAAAGGACTCGAAGCGACTTATGACTTTATCGCGCAGTCCCGCCCGGAGGTGCGCAGCCGCAAGCCGGAAGAGTTTGTCGATGCAAGCTTCATTGCAGAGATGGAAAAGAGCGGGTTCATCAAGAAGCTCTACGAGCAGAAATGAATGATGGATATTTGAGAATGGATAATTATGCTGCTGAAACTGAAATTGTGTAGGTTCATTATATTATTTTTGGTTTGCATTGTTAGCTCGCAAACTCAAGGTCGCGCGCAAGATAAGCCGCTCAAGAAGATCAATTGGGGCATGACGGCGTTGTCGGCCGCCATGTGGATTCCTTGGCTCGCTAAAGAAGCGAGGATTTATCAGAAAAACGGGCTCGATGTGGAGATTGTCCTGCTCCGCGGCTCAGGTCAGAGTTCACAGGCGCTCTTGAGCGGCAGTCTCTTTGCCGCGCCGGTGGCATTGCCGCAGTTGATGCTGGCCAACCTGAACGGCGCGGATATGGTCAATGTGGCTCACACGATAGCGTCGGCATCGAGTAAATTGCTGGTCAGACCGGAGATCCGGCGACCGGAAGACTTGCGCGGCAAAAGAGTCGCAACGTCGAGCATCGGATCGCTGGGAGATTTTCTGTTTCGCTACGCGATACGCAAGTATGGTCTCAACCCTGACCGCGAAATTACCTGGCTATCGATTGGCACCAACGCCGAACGGCTGCAAGCTTTGTTGACGGGAGTCGTCGACGGCGCCGACGTGGCTTATCCAGCCGACATTCAAGCCGAGCGCAAAGGCTACCGCGTCTTGATCGATGCGAGAAAAGAAATAGTTTTTCCAACGACATCTGTGGTGACAACTCGCAAGAACATTCGCGAAGACCGAGACACGGTCATGCGCTTCGTGCGATCGCATGTCGAAGGCATCGCGTTCCACAAGCAAAACAAGGAATTCGCTCTCAAAGTTCTGACCAAGTACGTCAGAACCACCGACCCGGAATTTCTCGAGGGCTCCTACAATATCTTCAAGCAAGATTTTATCGCCGCGCCGTATCCCATTACGAAAGGACTCGAGCCAACCTACGATTACGTTGCCCAAACCCGCCCCGAAATTCGCAATCACAAGCCGGAAGAGTTCGTCGACGCGAGCTTTATTACGGAACTGGATAAGAGCGGCTTCATCAAGAAACTGTACGAGCCTCGTTAAAATAGTTTTGAAATTATCCCGTCC
>DASSGE010000500.1:0-2405 GCA_035693605.1 Binatia bacterium | reverse complement strand
AGCCGCCAAACATTGGAAGGTCAAGGAAGGCGATCTGGTCGTTGTTGAGTCCGCGGTCACGTGCCACCGCTGCCGCTATTGCACCACCGGCAATTCTTCGCTGTGCTCGACCAAGCGCAGCTACGGCATGAGCGCGAGCATGAGCGAGCCGCCGTATTTATGGGGCGGCTACTCGCAATATATGTATCTTCATCCTGATGCAATTCTCCACGTTGTGCCGCCCGGAGTCACCGAGCATGAGGCCGTCTTGTTCAGCGGTCTGGCCAACGGCGTCAAATGGGCACAGCGGATTCCCGGATTAAGTTTGGGCGATTCAATCGTCATTCTCGGTCCCGGGCAGCAGGGGCTGGGATGCGTATTGGCGAGTTCAATGACGGGCGCCGGTCCGATCATCGTTGCCGGTCTGACGCGCGACGCGAAGCGTCTTGAAGTCGCTAAAGCACTGGGCGCGACACACACGATCCTGTCCGATAAAGGGCCGTTGTTGGAACAAGTGCGGCAAATCACTGGTCCGGAGCTCGCCGATGTTGTCGTCGACGTCACCGGCAGCACCGCGGCTCAGGAAGTCGCCGTTGATCTCGTCCGGCGCGGCGGCACGGTGGTACTTGGCGGCCGCACGCCGAAGAAGAAGATTCCTTTCGTTATGGATAAACTCACCAGCCGCGGAATCAAAATGGTCGGCGTGCGCGCCCATGACTCGGTAGACGTGCGCAAGGCGGTGGCGGTCATCAGCGCGCGCCGGCAGCAGCTCTCCCAGCTCCTCACCCACGAAGTGTCGCTTAAACAGGCCGATCTTGCACTGCGTCTCATCGGCCAGGAAGTGCCCGGTGAGGAAGCGATTCACGTCGCGATCAATCCGTGGCGCGATTGATTCGAAAAGATTGCCGCGGCCAGACAATCAATCATTGCCCGAGAACAACCAGGAGTTCACTATGAATAAGAAGTCCCTCGCCGCCGTTATCGTCGACAAACGCCGCATCGAGATGCGCGAATTCGCCGTGCCGGATCCCGCTGCCGACGATGCGGTGCTGCGAGTCGAAGCCTGCGGTATCTGCGGCAGCGATTACCACTACTATAAAGAACTCGATCACTGGCCTTATCTGAATCCGCCGCACATCATGGGCCACGAGGTGGTTGGGCGCATCGGCGCCATCGGCCGCGACGCGAGCGCGCAATGGAAGGTCAAAGAAGGCGACTTGGTCGCTGTCGAAGCGCCGGTCACCTGTCAGCGCTGCCGTTATTGTCTGACGGGTAACGCCACTTTGTGCGCCGACAAGCGCAGCTACGGTATCAGCGCCAGCATGGCCGATCCGCCGCATTTGTGGGGCGGCTACGCGCAGTATATGTACCTTCATCCGAACTCGATACTCCACCCAGTGCCGGCTGGAGTGACGCCGCAAGCGGCGGTACTCTACACATGCGTTTCCAACGGAGTGAAATGGGCGCAGCGTGTGCCGGCACTCGGCCCAGGCGATTCCATCGTCATCCTCGGGCCCGGCCAGCAAGGGCTTGGGTGTGTGTTGGCTGCGGCAATGGCCGGCGCTGCGCCGATCATTGTCGCCGGTCTGGAAGCAGACGCGCATCGGCTGGCGGTAGCGAAAGGACTCGGCGCTACACATCTCATTTACTCTGAGCGCGCGGCGCTGGCTGAGCAAGTAAAGAATATTCTCGGCGCCGAAATGGCTGATGTGGTTGTCGACGTCACCGGCAACGTTTCAGCGCAGCTGGCAAGCGTCGATCTGGTCCGGCGCGGCGGCATGATCGTACTTGCCGGCCGAACGCCGAATCAAACCGTACAGTTCGAAATGGACAAGGTCGCCAGCCGCGGCATAACGATGATCGGCGTGCGCGGCCATGAGTCTGACGATATCCGGCGCGCCGTGAGCGTCATTGCCGCGCGGCCCGACGCTGCGGCGCAGCTGACAACACATGAGGTGCCGCTGAGAGATGCCGATTACGCGCTGCGGCTAATCGGCCAGGAAGTTCCCGGCGAGAATGCCATACACGTGTCGCTCAATCCCTGGACAGATTAAACGGGGTCAATTACTCGCGAGGTTCCTTCGGCTACCCCACCTGCGTTGGGAAGAAGCGTTGGATAAAGCTCTCGATGTCAGGAACTGAGCGTCGAGCCGGTTCGGCAAGGCCAGAAAGCTGGTATGAAGTACCTGCGGACCTTCAGTTATGATTTCGGATGTCCATTCGAATGCGCAGTTGCTAACTGAAAGGTTTGCGCCATTTCTCGAGCCATCCGATGCGAAAAAACCCGTCTTGCACCGCGGCGCTGGTTTTATACGCGTGCTCTCCGCCGACAGTCCGTACACAGCCGCACGACTTTGCTCGTTGGCGTACAGCAAATATCGGTTATGCCGATTGAGAGTTTGTTTTTTCCAAATTAAAAGTTTTCG
>DASSGE010000499.1:0-4589 GCA_035693605.1 Binatia bacterium | reverse complement strand
AATCACCCGAATACGCCTTCTATCCCCGTACGTAGTCCATCGGTTATAATCAATGTGAGCCCTGCGTTGCCGGCAGGCGCCGTCATTAAATTGGCTGGTGCTGTTGGAACAGCGGTTCACAAAAAAAGCGAGTCACGAGTGAAGGCGGCAGAAGTGGAAGAAAAAAATAAACCCTTAGCGGATCTTGGATCGCAGCTGGATGATTGGTTGCGGGCTCATAACGATTACGTCAATGCCGATCAGTTCGCCGGAATCCTGCGCACCTTGCTAAAGCTGGCACAGGACGATGCCGAGCGTGGAGAGCTCAAAATTCTCAACCGAACCCTGCAGGAATTGCGCCACGCCTTTAGAATCTTCGCGCCGTACCGGCACGTGCGCAAAGTGAGCATCTTCGGCTCGACGCGGGTGCCGGAAAGCGACCCCTATTATGATCTGGCGCGCCAGGTCGGGGAAGAATTGGCGCTAGCGGACTTCATGGTGATTACCGGTGCCGGCCCCGGCATCATGCAAGCGGGGCACGAGGGAGCCGGGAGAGACAAGAGCTTTGGCGTCAATATTCGGTTGCCTTCGGTGCAAGATGCCAACCGATTCATCCGCAACGATCCCAAGCTTATGAACTTTCATTTTTTCTTTACGCGCAAGCTGATGTTCGTCAAAGAAGCCGGCGCCGTAATAATTTTCCCCGGCGGCTTTGGCACGCATGACGAACTTCTGGAATCGATCACCTTGGCGCAAACCGGCAAGACTCAGCTCGTGCCGATCATTTTGATGGACCTGCCGGGGGGCACCTATTGGGCGCGCTGGCAAGAGTTTCTTCGCGAAGACGTAATGAGCCGGGGATACATCAGTGAGCGAGAGATGACCTTTTTTAGAATTCACACGAGCGCCGCGGCGGCAGTCGACGAGATCAGAAAATTTTACCGCAACTTTCATTCTTATCGCTTCGTGAAACACGATCTGGTGATTCGCGTCAATGAACCGCCTTCGCCGGCGTTGATCGATCGGCTTAACCGCGACTTCAAAGACGTTGTCATTGGCGAAGTCCGACAAACCGAGCCGCTCCTGGCCGAAGCCAATGACGCCAACACGCTTCACTTGCACCGGCTCGTGATGCGTTTCAACCGCGAAGATTACGCGCGATTACGCCAGATGATCGATGTTATCAATGACGAGAATTAACTCGTGCAAGCTCTCCTCCTGATCTGCGGAGCCTACGTCATTGATCACGGCGTCAGTCTTGGCTAAACGAATGAAGTATTTCAGGACTCCGGGTCGCTCATTAGCAGGCAGGTCAAGATGCACGGACGTTCCTGTGAGAATTTTTCTTCTTCGCTTATTCAATCCTCGCAGAATATGCGGATCTTAAAATTGAGACGCCGCATAGCGCATTCTGAATCCAAAGGGAAAGCTTGATTTAGCAACAAGTTGCCAGGTATTATTCAATGTTCGGTTTGCTTTCGTGCCGCGTCCGCTTTTGCCGCGGGACCCCAGGCAACCTCCACGAGCTTGTGCGGCCGTAGCGCCGCAAGCCGCTGCAGATTTTCACAATCGCGCCGGTGAATCGAAATACCGCGTCCCTGTACGGTGACGTAGCCGCCAATCGCTTCGCCCGGCGCGGGGCTGCAACAACCGGCGATCTTGGTCAATACGTCGCTCGTGCCGTCCACCAGCAGGCTGGCCCGCGCAAGCGTTGGCGGCGATGATCCTGCCGGGCTCGGTGCGGGCGGCGAAAGCTCGCTGCCGAGCGCATGGCCAAGCCGCGCGCTGCCGATATCCCCGCGGCCCAGCGCCGCCAGCAGCTCTTCGGGTCGCATTTTGAAGCGTTTGGCGAGCTCGCCGATGTTGATCTCGCTCAGACCCAACCGCCGGTGCTCGCGCTCGAGTAAGGCGCGGCCCTGGACGACACGGGCTTCATGATCCTGCTCTTTGAGCCAGCGGCGGACCTTGGCGCGCGCGGAGGCGGTCTTCAAATATCCCAGGTTGGGATTCAACCAGTCGCGGCTCGGCCGGCCTTCCCGCGCCGTCAGGATCTCCACCTGTTGGCCGCTTGAGAGGGGCGCCGTCAGCGAGACGATCGCGCCATCGACTTTGGCGCCGCGGCAGCGATGACCCACTGCGGTGTGAATCGCATAGGCGAAGTCGAGCGGCGTGGCGCCACTCGGCAGGTCGACAATATGACCCCGCGGCGTGAGCACGTAAATGCGATCGAGGAAAGCGGCTTGCTTGAAGCGCTCGATCAGGTCACTGCCATCGGACGTGCTTTCGCCGGTTTCCAGGAAGCCTCGCGACCACGCAATGCGGTTTGGCAGCGCTTCCTTGTACTGCCAGTGCGCCGCAACGCCTAGATCGGCGTGGCGATGCATGGCGAAGGTGCGGATTTGCACCTCGATCGTCACGCCCTCGGGACCAATCACTGCCGAGTGCAGTGACTGGTAGCCGTTGGCTTTAGGTCTGGCAATGTAGTCGTCAAACTCGTTCAGATTCGGCTCCCACAGCCCATGCACCGCGCCGAGCGCCGCGTAACAGTCGCTCACGTCATTGACCAGAATGCGAAAACCGAGAACATCGAAGACGCCGCCGAGCTCGAGCCCCTTCTGGCGCATCTTGTTCCAGACGCCGTAAACATGCTTGGGGCGTCCGCTAATCTCGGCGCTGATCCCGGCGCGCTGCAATTCTTCGCGGAGCCGCGCAACAACCTGTGCGATGTAACGCTGACGGTCGGTCCGCCGCTGATCGAGCGCGTCCGAGATGCGCTGATAAGCGTCCGGCTCCAAGTATCGAAACGCGAGATCTTCGAGCTCTTGTTTGAGCTCCCAAACGCCTAGGCGGTTCGCCAGCGGCGCGAAAACCTCGAGGGTTTCCTGAGCGAGTGTGTGTCGTGTCTGTTCCGCGGCGTTGGCGGCGCGGCGCAGAGCGCAGAGGTGGTGTGCCAGGCTCACCAGCACGACCCGGGGGTCTTCGGCGATGGTCAAAAGCAGCTGGCGCAGGCGATTCGCCTGTAAAATCTCGGTTGCGGTTTTGCGCAAATCTTTAAGGCTGGCGATACGAACGGCCCCTTGGGTCAGGCGGGCAACCTCGATGCCGACCGATTTCTCAATCGCCGCGACATCGAGCGCGCCCTGGTCGACGAAAGGCAACAGCCGAGCGACGGCGCGGGTTTCGGCGTCCATGCCAAGTTTGCCGAGGAGTTCGGCAGATTCCGCGCCGCGTTCGACCGACTCGCGGGCATATTCGTCCGCGGCAAATCTGCCAGCGACCAGCGAGCTGACGCGTTCCAAACTGCTCGGATCGGCACCCTGGACAGGCGCCTGGACCGCATCGAGGGCATTTTCTGATCCGGGTGCTTTTTCCTGCAAATTAACGCGCTCGAAATTCATCTCTGCACCACACCGAAAATCACACCGGCTCTGGCTTCTTCGTTTGCTTTTAGCGCCGCAGCTTGCGCTCCGCCGCCACCCCCTGGGAATTACAAACTAGCAGGCGGTTTGTGAAGCGCAAACATCATTACAGGTTGGTCCACGCAACTTCTTGATTTGACAAAAAAGGTTGCTTTCAAATAGGCCTGAGGCATGAAGCGAAGTCCGGAATGAAAGTCCAAATCGTTCAAGCCGTTCAATTCCTCGGAGCTACTCCGATGTTCGTGAAGACGTTAAGGAATAGCTTGAGGCAACGGGCTGCTCAAATAACCATGCGGGATTCAATCATGCTGCTTGGTCGCGGGGATCGGCGAAGATTCGACATACGTTTATGAGCGAAAGCATTTATCCATCGGACAGGACCTGGCTGCTGCTGGTCGATACAAACGATTATCTGAGTGCCGCTTTTGAAGATTACCCTTCTTCGTGAAGCTTTGCATCCTCATCCGCTCGCCTGGATACACCGCGATGAAGCGCGCGCCATCGCAGCAGAACTGCGGTGCGCCGGACATGAAGTCAACGTCCTCCGGTACGGCGCCGACTCGGTAAAGAATTTGACTTCCGATCCCCTCTTTTTGCGGCTTTCGGATCCTGTAATGTTTGCCGCCGTACAGGCGCTCACGAGCGCTAGGCTGTCTTTTATCGGTCCCAGCGCCGAAGTCATGGCGCGCTGCTACGACAAGTACCAAGCCTATCGGGTCGCCGCGGCGAATAGCGTGGACTGTCCACCGACATCGCTCGCGAACGCTGGCGGCAGTATGGCGTTTCCATTGATGCTAAAGCCGCGCCGCGGCTCTGACTCGCTCGGTGTACGACTCTTGCGTGGCGGTCCGATTCCCGTGCGGTTTCGAACCGAGGCTTACATAGCCCAGGAGTACGTGCACGGGACTGAGTTGACCGTTGCCGTGTTGCACGGGCACGTCGGCATGCCGCTGCACATTGATTTGCCCGAGGACACACCGTATTCCTTCTGGCGCAAATATTTGCTTCGCCATCCGAATGCGCCGCTCGCCGACACCGGTGTTTCGGCGCGGGTGAGAGACGCCGCGCGAAGGATCGCCGAAGTATTCGGCGTCAATTGGGCCGCGCGCATCGATCTGATTCATGAGAAGGACACCGGCCGGCTGCGCTTCTCGAATGCGACGTCGCGCCGCTGGTCGGCGCGCGCTCGGC
>DASSGE010000498.1:0-2016 GCA_035693605.1 Binatia bacterium | reverse complement strand
GAGATTGATCGATAAACAGACCGGGTGCCAATAACGCCGCAGCATCTCACCGCCTTTGGTGCCCGGCCCCGTGCGCGGCAATTCATCGAGCAACTGCTGGTAGGAACTCTGTGTCGAATTGCTGCGATCGATTCTGCTCTCCGCCATTTTGATCCCTTTCAGGTACCGAAGTCTTGCGTTTATTTCGAAAGAATATTTATAAACTCAGACCATTTGCTGTCAACAATTGCCCGAGTGTATTAAGTTCACCGAATAGACTCAATCTGACCTAAGGAAGCGCCGCATGATTCCAGGACTCCGAACAGTAATAACTGCGCTCGTGCTCTTTTTACTGCTGACCGCCCGCGCCGATGGCGGCCCCACTGCCGATGGCGCACTCAGGAAGGGCTCGATTCAGTGCGGCGTCAACACTGGCCTCGCCGGTTTCGCACAACCCGATAGCAACGGCGAATGGCGCGGCATCGATGTCGATCTATGCCGTGCCGTCGCGGCGGCGTTGTTCGGCGATGCCAAAAAAATCCGCTACACGCCACTGACCGCCCAGCAGCGCTTCACCGCCTTGCAGTCGGGCGAAGTCGACATTCTCTCGCGCAACACCACTTGGACCTTCGCCCGCGACGCTGGTCTCGGTCTTAATTTTGTCGGCGTCAATTTCTACGATGGCCAAGGTTTCATGGTGACAAAAAAGCGCAACGTGAAGAGCGCCAGACAGTTGGACGGTGCGGCGATCTGCGTCCAGCCGGGCACCACCACCGAACTCAATTTGGCCGATTACTTCCGCGCCAATAAAATGAAATTCAAACCAGTGGTCATTGAAAAACTTGAGGAGGTCTTGAACGCCTATTTTGCCGGCCGCTGCGATGTCTACACCACCGATGTCTCGGGGCTGATAGCGGCACGCGCTTCCAGGGCGGCGAACTCCGGGGATCATGTGATCTTACCGGAAATCATCTCCAAGGAACCCTTCGGCCCGGTAGTGCGCCATGGCGACGACCATTGGTTCGACATCGTTCGCTGGACGCTGTTTGCCATGATCGAAGCCGAAGAACTAGGCATCACCTCGAAGAATGTCGACCAGCAAGCGCAAAATTCAAGCCCGGTAATGCAGCGATTTCTCGGCGCGAAAGGCGAGTTCGGAAAGATGCTCAAACTGGACAATCGCTGGGCCTTCAATATCGTCAAACAAGTCGGCAATTATGGTGAAAGCTTCGAGCGCCATCTAACTCCGTTGGGTCTCGATCGCGGCATCAACAGGTTATGGAATAAAGGCGGGCTCATGTACGCGCCGCCACTGCGCTAAACACGCTGCTCTGCCCCAGCCGATAGCAACCCCGATGTTCCGGCAAATCGACACCCGTCATCGCGCCGCAGTTTATCAGCTTCTCCTGGTTATCAGCATCTGCCTTGCCGGCTGGTATTTCATCCATAATGCACTGGAAAACTTGCTGGCGCGCCGCATTGCCAGCGGTTTTGGCTTTCTCTGGCGCGAGGCCGGCTTCGAGATTGGCGAGAGCACGTTGCTCTCGTTCAGTGCCGCCGATAGTTATTTAAAGGCGCTTGCCGTCGGTTTGCTCAACACTTTCCGGGTGGCGCTGCTCGCAATCGTGATCTCGACGATAATCGGCGTCGCCATTGGCTTAGCCCGCCTGTCACGCAACTGGTTGTTGGCCAAACTCGCCGCAGCCTATGTCGAGCTGTTGCGTAATATTCCATTGGTTGTGCAGCTATTCTTTTGGTATGCCGTCATCACCGAAAGCTTTCCTGCGCCCGCCGAAGCGTTGAGTCCGCTGCCGGGGTTTTTTCTCAGCAACCGCGGCCTCGCCGTGCCCCAGGTCGTCACACTGCTGCCGTTGCAAATCGATTATCCGACACTCGGTGGATTTAATTTTTCCGGCGGCGTTGTTCTGTCACCGGAATTTAGCGCGCTCCTCCTTGGCCTCGCCCTTTATACTGCAGCGTTTATCGGCGAGATCGTCCGGGCCGGCATCCTCGCTGTCGCCGGTGCCCAGTACGAAA
>DASSGE010000497.1:0-4857 GCA_035693605.1 Binatia bacterium | reverse complement strand
CGCAAAGACGCCAAGTTCGGAATGATTGTTTTTACAGGCGGCGGTCGCCTATTCAGTTGCCCATAATCTGTTTCATCCGTTCAATGACATCGGCGGGCTGGGCGATGACCTCCTGCGCCAAAGCGGATAGATCGTCGCCATAAATCGGATTGAGTTCGAGCTGGCGCCGTTTCGCCTCGGCGACGAATTCGGGATCATGGGTTGCCTTGGCAAAGGCGTTCTGAAGCATTTTTGCCCGTTCCGGCGGCAGCCCCGGCGACGACACATAGGGGCGGCCGAATTGCGCGACGGCGAGCATGATTGTCGCCAAGCGCCGCGCCGACTCCGGGGTTTTGAACTCATCCATGAGCTCATAAATCGTCGGCGTATCCGGCAGCCGAGGGTCGCGCTTCTTGCCGGTCTGTATGAGAACGCGGACGTAGCCGCTTTTGATCCAACCGATGAGCGGCTCGCGGGCGAAGCCGGTTTCCAAAGAAATACCGCGGCAATGGATTTCTTCTCGTTCCACGGCGAGGTCGACCTCGGGGCCATCTTTGTAACCGGTGATTGAAATAAATTTCGCGCCGATGGCCTGCTCGACGAGGGCGGTCAAATGGTGCCCGGTAGAAGCGGTGCCGGAGGCGCCGCATTTGGGCGGTTCGCCGGCCTTGCGCACATCGTAAATGGTTTTATAAGGCGAGTTGGCGCGCATGTAGATCATCTGATGCGGCTGCGACGGGCTACCGAGCCAGGTAAATTTGCGCCAGTCGAATTGCACTTGCTTGCGCCGCACCAGCTGATCGAAATAAAGCCCGGCGCGAATGCCGGCGAGTGTGAGTCCGTCCGGTTTAGCGATGCTGTAAACGTAATTGGCGGCAATCATCGCCCCCGCTCCCGGCATATTCTGCACGATAAAGCTCGGCGTGCCGGCAATATGCTTGCCCATGTACCGCGCCAGCATCCGCGACCAGGCGTCGTCGACGCTGCCGGCGCCGAATCCGGCGATTATTTTGGCGGTCTTGCCTTCGTAGAAATGCGCTTGGGCGTGTAAATGTGTCGAGTAGAACAGAACGAGGGAAAGAGCTAGAACCGTTGATTTCATAGCGACCCCAACAAGTTCGGCGTCGACGCGCCGTAATAGTAGCGTTCGCAATGAGCAATACTGAAGTCCGCGGTGGGCTGTCAAACTCAGTTGGGAAAAATGTTCTGCTGCTGGGGTGACCTTCCGTCATGCCGGTGAAAACCGGCATCCATCTTTGTCCTAGATTCGCTGCAATCAATCTGGACTCCGGCCTGCGCCGGACTGACAACAAAGGGCGGGAACTATAATCAACAAAAAAAGGGCCGCTCATTCTGAGCGGCCCTTTATACTAAAAATCTCTGATGAGCTTGCGCGACTATCCCGCGGCTTCGGCGAAAAAGGTGCCCATCTCGATGGGCGGTTTGTTGCGGTTTTCCACCGTGCCACTGGGAAGCGGCTTGCCGTCCTTACCTAAGCGCATCTCTTGACCGCCTTGTTTTTGGCCTTTCACGCCGGCCCCGACCCGGATCACGACGAGATTGCCTTCACCCGTGTTGAGATAGCGATAGTAAGCGCCTCTGGGAATCATCACGCCTTGGTGCTGTTTGATTTCTAACTCAGCGCCGGTTTCGTCGAAGACGCTCATTTGACCTTCCAACACGATAAAGGCGTGATCTTCATCCAGGTGCTGGTGGATTTCGTTCTCACCACCCTCGGCGTTGATCTTGGTGTGGATCCACATATTGGTGGTTTCCGCCACCAACTGAGTCACACGCCCTTGCTTCATGTAGGGAGTCTTCAAGGAAAACTTTTGCGACTTGGGCTTATCGCTGTCTTGGATTCTTGCGGCATTGGCGCTGGCTTGCATGACACTCTCCTTGTTTATTGTTTCGGTTGAGGCCCTTCGCTTGCGCTCGGGGTGATTCAACATCGGTCATGCCGATGTTGAATCAATTATTGATTCCGTCAATTTTTAGATCGTACAGCTTAATGACGTTTTCGCGCACGACTTTGCGCAGCACGTCTTTGGGCAAGTGGCCCAACTCTTCGGCGATCACCTTGCGCGAGTGCGGCCACGGCGACGCAGCATGAGGATAGTCATTGGACCACATGAACGTGTCATGACCGTAACGGGTCATCAACAAACCGCCGGTCGGGTCGCTAAAAAACGTGACATAAACCTGTTCGTTGCAGTACTCGCTGGGGAGCTTCTTCATGAACGGCAGCGGCACTTTAGTTTTAAATCGCAGATAGTATTTGTCCCATTCATGCATGTAGAACGGCAGCCAGGCGCATTCGTTTTCGACGTAGACCAGTTTAAGCTTTGGGAAGCGCGACAAGACACCGGTGAAAATGAGATCGAACAATGTATTGGCCGCGTCATTGAGCTTATCGTTAACCGCGGTTTTGTAGGTGTCGAGACCTTGGCGCTCGAAGCGGCTATAGTTAAACCCGGTGAGGATATGCAGATTGACCGGCATGTCCAGTTCGGCGGCGGCTTCCCAGAAGGGGTCATAGTAATCGGTCTTGAAAGAGAGATGCTCCGGCGGTACCTGCCAGATCAGGCAGCCAATCATGCCGGCCTTTTTGCAACGCTCGAGCTCTTTGATGGCATTCTTAATGTTGTAGAGCGAGATCATCGGGATGCCGAACAATCGCCCGGGATGGACATTGCAATAATCAGCCATCCAATCGTTGGCGATGCGAAAGCAGGCTTCCTGGCATTCGGCATCTTCCATGGCAAACAAACGCAGGCCGAGGGTCGGATACAGCACTTCAGCGGAGACCCCGTCGGTTTCCATTTCGCCGATACGGGCGCGAGGGTCCGAACCGCCCGGCTTCTCTCCCGGCGAGTTACGTTTGGGAAATTTTGGATAGCGGTCTTTCAGTGATCCTAAATTGTTGACCCATAAATCTTCCGGCTCGTTGATATGCGAATCGGCGGAAATAATTTTTTCGCCGGCCAGCACCACTTCGGGTGTGAATGCGGACAAGGTCGTGTTCATCGGGTTACCCTCGCTTTCGTGTGAAATTGATTTCGTCGTGTCCCGCGTGCTGCTGTCACCATCGGGCGTGACGTGGTCGACGCTAGGTTTTTCCTATGAGAACCCGGCGGCGATGTCAAACTCACTTCTCCGGCGGCAGTTTGACGGCACTCCATGCGACCGGTTTGCCGCCGGAGCCGGTAACCGCGTTGCCGCTCATGCGGTCGCCCTGGACTTTGCCGGTAAAGCGATAGTTCGCCGCGCCCACGGTGAGGAAGAAATCGATATCGTCGCCTTTGAGGGTGGTATTGGCGATCTTCATTTCGCCCTCGCGGCTGGCGGCAGAGGCGTTGACGATCTGATACCTTTGATTGAACGCCAAGACAATCAATTGCGGCTTGCCGTCGCCGAAGTCCCAATTCATGCGCCAGTCACCCTGGATCACTGCGGGGACGGTCCAGAGATAGAGATAAGCCTTCTCCGTGCCGTTGGCGGCCTTTTTCTCGGGCACGTTCAGCTCTGCGTGGCGGTCGGGATACCACTCGCTCATATAGTAGTCATGGGCGACGATGCGTGTGCCGGGCTTCAACTCGCGCAAGAGTTTGGGGCGAAGCTTTTCCATAAAATCCGGCAGAACGTAAAGCGTTATGACCGTCGCTTTGCTGATATCGGCCTTGAACATATCTTGCTCGATGAATTTGGCGCGGTCGCCAACCGCTTCGTTGCGCGCATTGCGGTTGGCGAGTTCGACCAGTTTGGGATCGATGTCGACGCCGAGCCCGTTGGCATTAAATTTTTGTGCCGCGGTGATGATCATGCGGCCATCGCCGGAGCCGAGATCGACGACGAAGTCTTTGGCGTTGACCCCGGCCATCTTCAACATCTCGTCGACGACGATCTGCGGTGTCGGCACATAGGGCAGTTTCGCAAGCTCTTGGGCCTGCACCGCGGCCGATGCCGCGAACCAACATAGCGCTGCCAGCACAAGGCCGGTGGACTTGATACGAATCATGCGAGTCTCCTTGTCAACATGGCTCTATAATCTCAATTTGCTGCGCGATTGCAAATAGAAACGAGCGCGTCGGCAACTGCGCTAACCGTCACACGAGCGAGTCGACAATTCATCAACAGCAGCCGGCGCGTTGTTCGACGTGATGACCGACCTTGATCGCGAGCATGGAGCGTCGCGAGTGTTACTTTTGCCGGCTCGATGCTTTGCAGTGTTTTGCCATTTTTAGCGGATTCGCGCGGTTGATTAATAGCCACGAGCTTTGCTTGACCCACAGGCGAATTCCCCATATTTTCACTTGGGCGTTGCAAAGAGAGGTCGATGTGAAATTTGGTTATTACATTCTTAACACGTATGTTCCCGAGTTGGATGGCGGCAGCCGGGAGATCTACGCCAAATGGCTCGAACAGATAGATGCGGCCGAGGCGCTCGGCTTCGATTCGTTATGGGTGACGGAACATCATTTTCGCCACTTCGGCGGTCAGATGCCGAGCCCGTCGGTAATTCTCGCGGCGGCGTCGCAACGCACCAAGAGAATGCTTTTGGGCGCGGCGGTGTCGATTTTGCCGATGCATAATCCGCTGCGTATCGCCGAAGAGTTCGCCATGGTCGATCAGCTTTCCAATGGACGGCTCTGTTTCGGCGCCGGCCGCGGCATGCACCCGACGGAATACGCCGTTTTCGGCTATGATTGGTCCGATGCGCAGAAGCGTTTGCCCGAAGCCCTCGACATCGTCATGCGCGCATGGAGCGGCGAAGAGTTTGAGTGGCAGAGCGAAAATTACCAATTCCGCAAGTTGAGAGTTTATCCGGAGCCGGTGCAGCGGCCCCATCCGCCGATCTACATCACTGCCAATCGCGAC
>DASSGE010000496.1:0-5375 GCA_035693605.1 Binatia bacterium | reverse complement strand
TCTGCTTGCTCAAACGCAGTATCGCGAGCGCACCTTTCAGGTTCGCGCTCGCATTTCTATGTGGGAGTGTATGCCAAGATGAAAATCGCTCAGGTCTCGCCCCTCTATGAGAGTGTGCCGCCTAAACTTTATGGTGGAACGGAACGGGTTGTAGCTTATCTCACGGAAGAACTGATTCGCGACGGTCACGATGTGACATTGTTTGCGAGCGGCGACTCGGTGACTAACGCGCGTTTGGTCGCGCCTTGCGATCGCGCCCTGCGTCTCGACGAGAATGTCAAAGACCCTCTAGCACACCACTTTGTACAGCTTGATCAGGTCTTCGATGACGCGGAAAGTTTTGACATTATCCATTTCCACGCTGGTTACCTGCATTTTCCGCTGTTTCGCCGGCAAGCGACTCCCTTCCTGACAACGCTGCATGGACGATTGGACCTCAGTGATTTGGTGCCGTTGTATAAACGCTACAGCGATGTTCCATTGACTTCAGTATCCAACCATCAACGACTGCCTTTGCATTGGGCCAATTGGCAAGGAACGGTTTATCACGGTTTGCCAAATGATCTGCTTAGCCCCGGCTCAGGCCGGGGCAATTATCTCGCCTTCGTCGGTCGAGTGTCGGCAGAAAAGCGAGTAGACCGCGCCATCGAGATCGCCAAACGCGTCGGCATGAAGCTTAAAATAGCCGCTAAGATCGATGCGGCGGATCGCGAATATTATCACCAGAGCATCGAACACCTGCTTGACGATCCGCTGGTCGAATGTATCGGCGAGGTGGACGATCGGGGCAAGCAGGAGCTTCTGAGCAACGCCTATGCGCTGATTTTCCCGATCGACTGGCCCGAACCTTTTGGTTTAGTGATCATCGAAGCTCTGGCTTGCGGCACGCCGGTGATTGCGTTTCGCTGTGGCTCCGTGCCCGAGTTGATCGAAGACGGTGTCACCGGCTTTATCGTCGACGACGTGGACCAAGCGGTGGCCGCGCTGGCTAAAGTCAAAGACCTAGATCGCCGGCGCTGCCGCCAAATCTTTGAAGAGCGTTTCAGCGCGGCGCGCATGGCGCAGGATTATTTACAGATCTACGCGCGCATCATAGATGACCGGCGGCGGCCGCGGCGGCTCATCGAGTCGAGCGCGATGATGGGCGGGTAACTTGCTCGCTGCGGTGAAAGCCGTTTGCGGCGATACTACGCTGCGCGCTTAACGAAGTACGATAGTCGCTTCGCCGACCCGCCGCTCGACGCCAATGCCGCGGAAGGCGCGGTCCATGACCAGACCGACCGTGCCGCTACCGACGCGCAAGTTATCGATATGCACCTCGGAGACGAATTCGGGCAGCGAAGGCGAGGTCAGGCTCACCGTCGATTGGTTGGCCTGAATCGATAAGCCGAGGCAGGTCTGCAAGAGTAAAAAAACCGCGCCGGCCGCCCATGCTTGCGGCGAACAGGCAACCGGATAGAGCGTCGGTCCTTCGCCGGTGCGTCGGCCAAAACCACAGAAGAGTTCGGGCAGGCGTTGCAGGTCAAAGAACAGACTGGCGTCAAAGAGTCCGCTCATGATCTGATGAATACCGTCGTTACAACCGTATCGCGCCAAACCCGCAGCGATGATGGCATTATCGTGTGGCCACACCGAGCCGTTGTGATAGGCCATCGGATTGTAACGCACCTCGCCCATATCTAACGTACGAATACCCCAGCCGGAAAAGGAGCTTTCGCTGAGCAGTGTTTTGGCGACGCGGCGGGCGTACTCGGTGGTCGCAATGCCGGTGAACAGACAATGGCCGGCATTGGAAGCTTTGATAGCACAGGGTTGCTTGTCGCGATCTAGCGCAATCGCGTAGGTCGACAGCGCGTCGCACCAAAAAGTGCGATTGAACAGTTCTTTTAGCGTCTCCGCTTGAGACGTCAGTGTGCGTGCGCGGTCGTTTTCGCCGAGCGCCAGCGCCAGTTCGGCGGCGGCCAATTTGGCGGCATAAACGTATCCTTGAACTTCACATAGCGCCAAAGGGAATTGTGGCAGTGCGCCGTCGCGATGAGAAACCGAATCCCAAGAATCTTTCCAACCTTGTTGCACGAGACCGTGGGAGGAATGGCGCATGGTTTCGACGAAACCGTCGCCATCGATGTCTCCGTAGGTATCGATCCAGCCGAGCGCGAGCAGGATCTGCGGCCAGATCGCGCGAATGGTTGGCAAATCGCCGGTGCGTTCGTAATAGGCGCCGGCGAGCATAACGAAAAGCGGCGTGGAGTCGGTGCTGCCGTAATAACGATCGAAGGGGATTTCCTGTAGCGCGGCCATTTCCCCGAGCCGGACTTCGTGAAGAATTTTGCCCGGTTCGGCGTCCTTCTCGGCGATCAGTTGTGTAGCTTGGTTAGCTGCTAAATAGTGGAGCACACCGCGCGCGACCAGTGGATTAAGCCAAAGCACTTCCAAAGCCGTGATAATGCCATCGCGACCAAAAGGTGTGCTGAACCAGGGCACCCCGGCATAGGGATAAATGCCATGGGGTGTGTCGGAATACATCATGCGCAAGTCCGACAGGGAGCGTGACAGCCAGCTGTTAAACTTCTCATTGGAAGTTCGAATCGTGCATTCTTCCGTGCGCAGCGCGTCGAGTGCTTGTTTGGCTTCATAGCGCGCAGCTTCATGCGATCGTCTCGGCCGTTGCACGGGGTGCGATTGAAACGAATAGGTGAGCGTATAGTTCTGCTCTTCCTTGCTTTCCAGAGTCGTGTCGAACAGCGCTTCGGATGCGCTCAGAAGTCTCGGTGCCGGCGAGAAATGCAGATCGGTGCGGCGAACCGCCTGGTCGAGACCGCGATAGGAAAAAATCAGGTGGTCGGTCTCGAACTCATCCGGCAATCGCGTTCCCTTATTTGCCCGCGACACACCGCGCACCTCGAAAATATCGGCAAAATCGGCGTCGAAGTGAAAGGAAAAGGTAAAGGCAACCGGGGCCAGGCCATAGTTGACGATGCGCAGCGATTCGTAACAGCTCGCTTGCCAGATGAACTTCGAGCGAAACAGATGCAAATCTCCGCGGCGCAAGACGATTTGCCCGTGAGAGTAAACGTCGGGATTGGTCAGGTCGACGGTGAAAAGCTGGTTGTCTTGCTTGACGGTCGAGCTGAGTAAAAATGGATGGGTGTTGCCGAGACGGAAAACCAGATGGGACAGATAACGCGTGCCTTCATGATAAATACCCTGTTCGCCGAGTCCGGTTTCGCGAATATCTCCATATAAATCGAAAACTCCGAAAGTGTCGCCATGCTTCAATACCCGCGAATCCTGGGTCGTGCTGGACGGCGCGGCAATATAAAATTCGTCGGTAAGACGGATCACTTCAGCCATAAATTTCCTTGTTGGTGTAAAAAGCTGGAATCGTTCAACTCGTTTGGCTATCTCGGCAAAGTTGCATCGCTGCGGGGCGGCCCGGTCGATTTTATTATACGGTCTCAAATTTGCTGTTGAAGACCCCCATGCGTTATTTAGCACTTGCCTGCGACTACGATGGTACGGTGGCGCGCGACGGGACGGTATCCGAAGCAACGATCGCCGCGCTCGAAGACTTGTCAACCTCCGGCCGTAAACTGATTCTCGTGACCGGCCGTGAACTTGACGACCTACTTACAGTTTTCCCGCGCTGTGATCTGTTCGAGTGGATCGTCGCCGAAAATGGCTGTCTGCTTTACCGTCCGGCAACTCAGGAGCAACTCTATCTCTATGCGGCGCCGCCGGCCGAATTCGCCGAGACCTTGCGCGCGCGCGGTGTGCCGCTTTCGGTCGGTAAGGTAATCGTCTCAACCTGGGTGCCTCACGAAGCCGCCGTGCTCGAGGCTATTCGCCAGTTTGGTCTCGAACTGCAGGTGATATTCAATAAGGGCGCGGTCATGATCCTGCCGGCGGGCCACAACAAAGCCAGCGGTCTGGCGGCGGCTTTGGACAAGATGGGATTGTCGCCACATAACGTCGTCGGGATCGGCGATGCCGAGAACGATCACGCCTTTCTCGATCTCTGTGGCTGCGGCGTCGCGGTCGCGAACGCCTTGCCGATGGTCAAAGAAAAAGCCGATTTCGTCACTCAAGGAGAAAATGGTTTGGGGGTCATCGAACTCGCCAACGAGATCGTCAATAGCGATCTCATCGAGCGTGAAGATTTGCTGGTCGAACGCCATCTATTGCTGGCTCAGCGCGATCAAGATGCCGAGCTCCGCATTCCGCCGTTGCGCGCCAATCTGCTATTGGCGGGGCCGTCGGGCGGCGGCAAATCGACGATCATCGGCGGTCTGCTCGAACGTTTAGCCGAGTCTCACTATCAATTCTGCGTCATCGATCCCGAAGGGGATTATGAGAATCTCGACGGCATGGCTGTCTTGGGACAACCGGATCGACCGCCGACGGTTGAAGAAGCCTTAGGCCTATTGAAAAAACCACAAGATAATCTGGCGATCAATCTCGTCGGCATCACGTTCAAAGATCGCCCCGAGTTTTTTGTGTCCTTCTTAACGCGCCTCCAGGAGCTGCGGGCCAAAACCGGGCGACCTCATTTCGTGATCGTCGATGAGGCGCATCATGTTTTACCGGAATCCTGGCAAGGCGAATCGCTGGCGTTACCGCAGAGTCTTAAAGGTCTAGTGTTCATCACCGTCGAGCCCAAAACCTTGCACCAGAAGGTTTTGACCGCGGTGGACATGGTGTTCGCCGTCGGCCCCGAGCCGGGGAAAATTTTTCTCGACTTCGCGGCTTCGGCAGCGATCGCCGCGCCGCCATTGGCGGATCAACCCCGTCTCGAGCGCGGCGAGATCCTGGTTTGGCAAATCGATTCGGCCTCCGGGATATTCAAGGCTCGCGGTATTCCAGGCCAAACCCAGCGGCGCCGCCACTTGCGCAAGTACGCCGAAGGCGATCTCGGGGCGGATCGCAGCTTCTACTTTCGCGGCAGTGACGGAGAGCTCAATCTGAAAGCGCAAAATTTAATAATGTTCATGCAGATCGCTGACGGTGTCGACGACAATACCTGGGAGTACCATTTGCATCGAGGCGATTACTCGCAGTGGTTTAGAGAATGTATCAAGGATGAGCCGCTGGCGGACGAAGCCGTGCAAATCGAATCGACCAAAAAAATATCCCCGGCCGAGAGCCGCAAGTTAATCAAAGCGGCGATCACCCGTCGCTTTACCTTGCCTGCGAGTAGCACGTAGAACTCGTTCTGCTTTTGCATCATCGCATTAGCTGCTTGTCTTACTTCTGAGACCGCGTGCGCGCTCAGGCGCCGCCCAGCGATCCAAAAACTTTGGTTCTGCTTTTGCTTCATCTGTGATGCGTACCGCGAAAATTCCCGAGAGGAGATGGCTATGCAAGTTCCAGTGATA
>DASSGE010000495.1:0-5814 GCA_035693605.1 Binatia bacterium | reverse complement strand
GATGTCGATCTACGACGCGGCGATGCAGTATCAAAAAGAAGGCACGCCGCTAATTGTTATTGCCGGCAAGGAATATGGCTCCGGCTCGTCGCGCGACTGGGCCGCCAAGGGACCGCGTCTGCTCGGCATTCGCGCCGCCATCGCGGAAAGCTACGAACGGATTCATCGCAGCAATTTGATCGGCATGGGGATTGTGCCGCTGGTGTTCAAAGCCGGTGAAAATCTTGCGACCCACGGTCTCACTGGCTTCGAGAGATTCGATATCCTCGGCATCGGTCCCGACTTAAAACTGCGTCAGGAGCTAACTGTCAAAGCAACGGCGGACGATGGCAAGACCAATGAATTTAAAGTCATCTGTCGCATCGATACGCCGGCTGAGCTCGACTATTACAAGCATGGCGGCATTCTGGAATATGTGTTGCGGCAGTTGCTGGCGAATTGAAAAGCGGGAATCTGAGTGCGAGTAACACGAAATTCGTGACTACTAGACGAGAAGCGCTGGCGAAATTAGGCAAAACTTCGCTGGCGCTTTTTTTTGTCCAATCATGGTTGCGCAGCGGCGCGAGCGCCGCGGAAGGAAAACCGATGGCACCGCCGGATTTTATCGGGAAATTTACCGCGAACAATCCTGGTCTGATGACCTTGCAGGGAACCAATCAATACATTGTCGGTAAAGAGTCCGGAGTCGTCATCGATGTGGCCCTCAGCGCCGACTCCAACATGGACGGCATCCTCGAGCAGGCCGAGGCGATGGGCGTGAAAAAAATTGACAAGATTTTATTGACGCATATCCACAGCGATCACACCGGCGGCGCCCTAGCGCTGCGCAAACGCTGCGGCGCTAAACTCGGCATTCACCGTTCGCGCAGGGGTTATCTCGGCGGCGAAGATTTTCAGTACGACGATAATGACCGGATCGATTTCGGCGGCGGCGAATTGGACGTGTTGCACACACCGGGCCATGAGTCCGGCCATTGTTGCTTCTACGAACGCGCCGATAAAGTCTTGTTCAGCGGCGATAACATTCTTGGGTACGGCACCGCAGTGATCCATCCGCCGGACGGCAACATGAGCGATTACATGAAAACGCTCGAACGTCTACTCGGTTTCGAAATGAGTTTGATTTTGCCGGGACATGGGCCGCTGATCGGCAAACCTGAAGCCAAGGTGCGCGAGTACATCAAACACCGGCTCGAGCGCGAACAGCAGGTGCTCGCGGCGCTGCGCGCCAACCGCAACACCATCGGCGAGATTACGGAAGCGATCTACGTCGATGTTTCGGCTGCGCTCAAGCGGGTCGCCGAATTTTCCGTGCAGGCGCACCTGGAAAAACTCGAAAGGGACGGCAAGGTCAAAAAAGAAGCGAGCCGTTATCTCTTGCTCAGCGATAGTTGATCGGGCCGCGGGCCGAGTCGAAACGCAGCCCCTCCGATTCCGCTTCCACCACTAAATCCTTCCATGCCGCCTCGACGGTGGCCGCCAGTCGAGCGGTTCTCGTGATTAGGTAGAGCACGATGTTGTCTTTGCGCGCCAGCGCGAAGCTGCCCTGATCACGGGTCTCGGCGATCAACAAGTCGGAATTTTTGCCGGCGCGCATGCGTATGCGGTGACGCTTTTCGGCAACGGTTTGAAAGGCGCGCTGAAACGACGCGGCTTCGTCGACGGACCCCCAAGCACTGTACCAAGCGGTGGTTTGATAGTCGCTGTCGGCAAAGGAAAATAGCTGATCACCGCGCCAGCCGGCAGCAATTCGAGCCGCCGCGGCGAGCGAATTATCCGGCTCCAATAGATCGCGCAGTAAAAACTCGCCAAGAGACTGATCGAGAAGCGCGGGCGATTCCATGAGCCGAAAAAGGCCAGCGGGAAAGAAGCGCTGCGGCGTTTGCGTCACGAGAAAATATTTTTCCGGGTGGAGGATCTGCGCCGTCGTGTAGGGCGGATTGGCGTAGAGAGCGTTTACGCCATCCCGGCCTCTGGCTTTGGCGGCCCAAGCGACGAAGTTGCTGCCTTGCTGCAGTGGAAGGAGTAATTGACTGCGCAAGAACGACGGCAGGTCGCGCGCCAGTCTGGCCATTTCCAATGATACCTGGCGGGCCGCAGAGATATGTCCCGGCGTGTTTAGATTGCCATCGCTGGCGTAGGCTAGAGCGGTTAACATAGCATCGCCGCCGGCGATAGCGCGGTAGGCCAAGCGGGTGTCCTCGACAACTGTCCGGTTGATTTTCTCTTGCCACTGAAAATGTTGTTCTTGCAGCGCCTGAACGATCCCCGAAGCCACCGGCAGCTCCGCCGCGGCGCTAATATAGGGCGCGGTGAGTTGTGCACCCAGTGCCGCGGCATCGGCTGTGATCGTGAGCCGAGCGTTCGCGCCGTTGTCATAGACTATTTGTTCCAGCCGGTGAAATTTGTCCAGCTCGGTTTTGAAATCTTCGCTGGCACCGATCAGACCCAATTGTTTGTAGGCGTGCTCTAATTGGGTGATTGGGATGGCGCCGCCGGCCCCGGTGTCATCGAGTCGTCCACCAGAAAGAGACCTGTCTGTGGCGCGCACGTCGATCTCAATGTCGCGTTTGAGGACAAGACCGCGAAGATCGACAACGCTTTTTTTGATTTCGCTGAAGCGATCCTTTGACGGTGTGAGGAACGTTTCCCGACCCGGCGAAAAGCACGAGACCGCAGCGGCAAGGCTGACCAGCCCCAATAGCGTGCGCGCGGAATTCGTGCGGTTGGACACATCAAGGCTCCCGGGTCAGTCACCTATTTCTCCATGATGATCACGGAGTAACCGGCTTGGCTTATCTGTTTGGCCATGTCCTCGGCGGCGGTCCGGTTGGAGAAGGTGCCGAGGTGAACGCGGTAATAGGTTGTGTCTTTTGACTGCAACGGTGTAATCGTAACACTGTCGAAGTTCTTGACGATGCGGTCGCGCAGTTGCTGAGCATTTTCCAATTGTGAAAACGAGCCCAGTTGCAGCGTGTAATCGAGAGTTGGGCGGATCGAACGCAGCGGCACGGGAGAATCGAGCACGTCGAGACGTACCAAGGCGGTCCCGGGTCCGACCATATCGATGGATTGAGCCGCCGCGAACGACAGGTCGATGATCCGGCCTTTGGCGAATGGGCCGCGATCGTTGACGAATACTTCGGCGCTGCGGCCATTTTCCATGTTGGTCACCATCACTTTACTTCCCAGTGGCAGGGTCTGATGCGCCGCGGTCATATCGTTTTGATTGTAGATGTCGCCGCTGGCGGTGGCCTTGCCGTGGAATCCCGGGCCGTACCATGAGGCAATGCCGGTTTGGCTGACCCGCGAATCTGCAGTCGGCGGCGGTAGAACGCGAATCCGGCTGGGCGGCACTGAGCACGCGCTGACGAAAGTTAAGGCGAACAACAATAAAAAACGATTGGTCGCGCTCATCGGCTTCCTCGGCTGGCGATTATACAGCAAAGGCTTGAAGAAAAAAGCGTCATGAGTTGTATTTAATGGGTTTTGCGGGCGGTCTGAAGTTATTTCCTGCTAGTTTACCCGCTCTGGGGTTTGTGTTAGCTTGGCGGCAACTTACTAGGGAGTGATCGAGTATGTCTGGCCATTCTAAGTGGAGCACCATCAAGCATAAGAAAGCCGCCAAGGACGCCAAGCGCGGCAAGATTTTTACCAAACTGATTAAGGAAATCACCGTCGCGGCGCGCATGGGCGGCGGCGATATCAATGCCAATCCTCGACTGCGTACAGCGGTGCTGACCGCCCGCAGCAACAGCATGCCGAGTGAAAACATCGACCGGGCGATTAAAAAAGGCACGGGCGAGTTAGAAGGGGTAACTTACGAAGAAATTCAGTATGAAGGGTACGGTCCGGGCGGCGTGGCGATCATCGCGCAGGTGCTGACCGACAACAAAAATCGCACGGTGTCGGAGATCCGCCGGATGTTTTCCAAGCATGGCGGCAATATGGGGGAGACCGGGTGCGTCGGCTGGATGTTCGACAAGAAGGGCATTCTCACCGTCGACAAATCCAAGGTCGATGAGGACCGCCTGATGGATGTCGCGCTCGATGCTGGCGCTGAAGATGTTCGCGACGAAGGCGAGGTCTTCGAGATAATAACCCAACCCGAGGACTTTGAAAAAGTCAAAGAACGGCTGGACCATGAAAAAATCGCTGTCGCCAGCGGACAGGTCAGTCTCGTGCCAAAAAATACCGTCGATGTCGATGCTAAAAATGTTGAGCAAGTCTTGAAGCTCAGCGAAGAGCTCGAAGATCACGACGACGTGCAAAATGTCGCCGCCAATTTCAACATCCCCGACGAACTGATGGACAAGGCGAATTAGCCCCTGTGGCGGACCCTGGCAACAAAGCGCTGCCGCGAATCATCCTGGGCATCGATCCGGGAACCATGGCGACCGGCTGGGGCGTCGTCCAAGTTATCGGTAATGCGCTGCGCCATATGGGTCATGGCACGATTCAATCTTCAAGCGCTGAGCCCCAAGCGCTCCGGCTGTGCCGGATTTACACTGAGTTGTCGAAAGTAGTCGGCGAGTTCCGCCCGGATGGCGTGAGTCTGGAAAAAGTCTTCTTCGCGCAAAACGTTCAAAGCGCCCTGAAGCTCGGCCAGGCGCGGGGTGTTGCACTGCTTGCGGCCGCGGCCCAAGCTGTTGAAGTTCACGAATATAGCGCGGTGGAGATTAAGTCGGCGGTGGTTGGCTACGGCCATGCGACCAAACAGCAGGTGCAAATGATGATCGGATCATTATTGAAAGTTTCCGGGCCGGTGCCGGCCGATGCTGCCGACGCGCTGGCAGCGGCGATCTGCCATCTCAATCGCCAGGCGTTCGCCAGCCGGGTTGCCGAAGCGATGCCCAAGGCGCCGACACCATTGCGCCCGCGCGGTAGCGGGCGATGAGCGTCGAATGCAGGTAATTTTGCTGTCCCACGCGGGGAAGTTTGAAATTCCTTTGCTATGACTCAGGAGTTGTTTCCTCTGCAACGCAAACATCTTGATTCACATCAAGTGAGTAAAATGAAGATGAATTCCGGCTTGGGTCGGAATGACCCTTCAAAGCGTCCATCTAAAGTCGCCGTCAAGTTAATCCCTCGAATTCGAGCCGAGGGTTGGTTAACTCGATTGCAGGGTTCGACGTGATCGCACAAATCAGCGGCATGCTCGCGCAAAAGCAACCCGGCGAAGTGGTCATAGACGTCGGCGGCATCGGCTATCAAGTTCTCATACCGCTCAACGTTTTTTACCACTTGCCGGACATTGGCGCGCCGATGAGTTTGCAGATTCACACCCATGTTCGCGAAGACGCCTTGCAGCTATTCGGCTTTCATGACCTTGGTGAAAAGCAGGTGTTTTTGCTGCTCATGGGGGTATCCGGCATCGGTCCGAAGTTGGCGCTCAATATTTTATCTGGTATCCCCGCGGATGAATTGGCACGGGCATTGAGAAAAGGCGATCAGCTGCGCTTGGTGTCGATTCCCGGCGTCGGCAAAAAGTTGGCCGAGCGAATGATCGTCGAGTTGAAGGACAAATTCATCAATCTGGCGCCGGTGACCATCGACAGCGGGGCTAAGCCTGAAGCTTCGTCGCAAAAGATGCAGGACGCGGTTTCCGCCTTGATCAATCTGGGGTATAAAAAACCGGAAATCGAAAAAACCGTCCGCGATGTGCTCAAGAACGGCGAGCTGTCGTTGGAAGATGTGCTGCGCGAAACCTTGCGCCAAATGGGGCATTAGGCCGAGAAGCGCGCCATCAGAGGGCCCAGCGTAGAAGAGTCGGATTGGGAAGATTGGCCGCGAAAAAACTTACAGCGCACGAAT
>DASSGE010000494.1:0-2363 GCA_035693605.1 Binatia bacterium | reverse complement strand
CAATGCCACGAAGCGCGGTAACTATAGCGTATATGGAATGTTCCAGCAGATGGTTTACCGCGACGGCGAGCCTGGCAGTCAAAAAGGCTTGACCGCCTGGGGCGAAGTCGCGTTTGCGCCCAAGGCGAGCGTCAACAGCATGCCTTATTTTGTCGGTGCGGGTTTGATCTATCACGGCTTAGTTCCCGGACGCGACACCGACGTCACTTCAGCAGGGATATTTTACGGTAAACTTAGCCGTCATATTCCCCGCGCGACAAGCGAAACGATAATCGAGGCGAATTATCAGATCAGCTTGACCAGCTGGCTCTCCCTCACTCCAGATTTGCAGTACGTCATACGTCCGAGCGGCAGCAGCGCAATCGGCAGCGCGTTGGTCCTGGGCACCCAATTGGCAGTCAATTTTTAGCACTCGGGATTAACCATTAATCATTCGCTTCCAGAGGATTAATGAAGTCGCGCCATAATTGCACGCGACTTGCCGCGCAACACACGCACAACATAGTCGCGATAGCCGTTCAGCCGCCTCGGCGAATCGAATGGGGCCCGTCTGCTTTCCGGACCCGCGGTTTAGTCGTTCCAGCACCGACTCACAGTTAGCTACATTGCGATATTGGACTAAAGTCCAATTTATTTCCCGCCATAATCTGTTTAGAAGCGATTAATGGCGAGGCGAATTAGCTTTCGACTCCTTGTCCTTGCCCGTCGGGTCGGATTAAAGTTGTCAGTTGTCCGAGATTGGATTTTACGATTAAAGTACCGTTGGTCGTACAAAGATTTTAAATATCACTTGTTTGAGGAGATGCAGATGAAGAACATAAAACTCGCTAGGTTAATTTTACTGGCCTTGGTGACAGCCGGTCCGGCGCTTGGCCAGGAATTAGACGGCACACTGAAAAAGATCAAAACATCGTCCACCTTCACGTTAGGTTACCTCGAGTCTGCGCCGCCGTTTTCCTTTCCCGGACCGGATCGGCGGCCGGTCGGCTATTCCATCGATCTGTGCACGCACGTCGCAAGTGCCATTCAGAAGCAACTTGGGATCAATCTGAAACTCAATTGGCTGCCGGTCACGACCGCAAACCGGCTCGACATGGTGGCGTCGGGCAAGGTCGATATCGAGTGCGGCACGAGCACGACCAGTCTTTCGCGTCAGGAGCGGGTCGATTTCAGTTTGATGACCTTCGTCGACGGAGGAGGTATGCTGACCAAGTCGGACATGAAGCTCGGCGCGGTCGCCGATCTCGCGGACAAACGCATCGCCGTGATTCCCGGCACCACTACGCAGACCGCGTTGGAAAAATTCCTCAAGGAAGAATTCGTCGCGGTTAAAATCGTTCCGGTCAAAAATCACGTCGAAGGGGTGGCGGCGATTGAAAAGGGCGCAGCCGACGCGTTCGCATCCGACCGCGGTATCTTAATCGGGCTTGCGGTAACTTCGAAAGATCCGTCGCGGTTTAGCCTGCCGGCGATTATTTTCTCCTACGAGCCGTACGGCTTCATGGTGCGGCGCAACGACGCGGCATTTCGATTGGCGGTAAACCGTGCGTTGGCCGAGCTTTATCGCTCGGGTAACATCGTGCCTATTTACGAGCGCTGGTTCGGCGCCTTCGGCAAGCCGAGTCCCGCGATGCTCTCCATGTATTTGCTCAATGGGTTGCCGGAGTAGATAAATATTATCCACTCGGATTTTGCGATTTGAGAACTGTTGCAAATGCACCGGTGAGATTGTCGGTCCCGCCGAGCACAATGGTAGTCGCACCGTCAGCTAACCCCCATCGGCCACGGAATTTACTGACGTTTGGGTGGGTAGCTCGCCTGCTGCACGACCGGGGTCATGACTTCCCTAGGAAAGAACGACTCAGCGTGGCGCAAACTTAGCACTCCATCGCATTGAGCGCGCTGACGGGCTCGGAGTGCTGGGAACCGCCTTTAGGGAGATGAGATCTACGTCCTCGAAAGACACGGAGTGAACCGGGTCTATAATCCATGCAGGAGGTCGCGGATCCGATAATTTTACAGGCAAGCCCTGAGTCGATCCATTTTTCCGAACCGTAAACGTGTACGAATCAGTGCCGCCGGGACTGTTGTCCAGGCGGACATAGAGATTAGACATATCTCCCGGCACTGGTCCGGTCGGCCCTGCTGCACCTTGCGGTCCCGCTGGTCCTACTGGACCTTGTGAGCCGGTAGCGCCTTGTTGTCCTTCAGGGCCGGATGGACCGGGAACTCCCTGCGGGCCAGCAGGTCCCTGCGGACCGATAGGGGCCCTGGACACCGCGATCGCGGAGCATGAGCTCGGCGTTCCCGCGACAGAAACTAAACCATCCCGGAGTGGCTTTATGAGGGTTGATCGCTATGCG
>DASSGE010000493.1:0-2247 GCA_035693605.1 Binatia bacterium | reverse complement strand
CGCCGGTTTATGCGGCGCTCTCTGCTGCTGGCAATATTACTTTACAGCTTCCCAATGAGCGTCTTCGCTGACAAGCTGGTATTGATCTCACCTCATTGGGAAGGCATTCGGTATGAATTCGCGCGCGCCTTCAAGGCCAGTTATCAGAGGGAAACCGGGCGCGCTGTTGAATTGGATTGGTTGGACGTCGGCGGCTCGTCGGAAACCCTTCGCTACATCGAATCAGAATACAAAAACAAGCCAAAGGGGATCGGCATCGATGTCTTTTTTGGCGGCGGCTACGACCCTTATCTGGCCCTAAAGAAGGCCCAACTTCTCGACCCCTACATATTACCCAAGGCGCTGCTGGACAAAATTCCCGAGCGATTGACCGGTGTCCCGCTATACGATCCTGATCACATGTGGTACGGCGCGACTTTGGCGGGATTCGGCATCGTTTACAACAAGGTCGTGCTCGAACTTATCAAACTGCCTGTAATAACGACCTGGGAAGAACTGGCATCGCCGCGCGCGTTCGGCTGGGTCGGATCCTCGGATCCGCGCAAGAGCGGCAGCGTCCACATGGTCTATGAAATTATCTTGCAGGCCTACGGTTGGGAAAAGGGCTGGAAAATCATCACCGGCCTGGCAGCCAATGTGCGCGGTTTTAGCGGTTCAGCCAGTCAGATTCCCAAAGATGTCGCGATCGGCGAGATAGCCTACGGGTTAGCCATAGATTTTTATGCTTGGGCTCAGGTCAAAGAAGCCGGCGCCGATAAGATCGGCTTCGTTATGCCTGACAATTTGACGATCATCACCCCGGATGCGATTGGAATTTTGAAAGGCGCCCCCAATCTCGAAGTTGCCAAGGCATTCATTCGCTTCGTCATGTCTGAGGAAGGGCAAAAGCTCTGGCTGCTGGTCGAAAAAGCTCCGGGCGGCCCCCAACGCTTCCAACTCAATCGTTTCAGTGTGCTGCCGTCTTTGTATAACTTATCGCCGCAAACTACCGCGGTTAGGCTCAACCCATTCTCCTGGCGTTCGGACTTCGCATTTGACCCGAAGTTGAGTGCCGAGCGCTGGTCGATCGTCAATGACTTGATGGGTACTTTGGTGATCGACCACAAGCATCTGCTGACTCGGGCCTGGAAAGAGGCCATAGATAAGGGCGGCTTGAGTGATCAGGAGTGGCAGAGGCTGGCGGCCATGCCGATTTCGGAGGCCGAGGCTTTGACATTTGCCCGGACCAAATGGAAAGACGCCGAGTTCCGCAACCAACGAATCAACGAGTGGATGCACTTTGCGCGGAGCAAGTATCTTGCCGGGGTTCATCCACCGATCATACGCTCGGAATGGTATAGCTTGTTTGGTCTGGCGTTTATTTCGCTCGGTCTCCTGGTGTACGGCCGGAAGAAGAGAAATTGAGGGCCGGTGGCTTTCATGGTGGTTAGCGTCAAATTTGATTCTGTCGGCAAGATTCTCGGCCGGTCACGCGCCGTCGATAATCTGACGCTGGAAATCGGCGCCGGGGAACTGTTCTTTCTGCTCGGTCCATCCGGATGCGGCAAGACCACGGCGCTGCGGATGGTGGCCGGCTTTTACACCCCAGACGAGGGCCGCATACTTTTTAACGGCGAGGACCAGTGCCGCGTGCCGCCGCACAAGCGCAACGCCGCCATGGTTTTTCAAAACTACGCGCTGTGGCCCCATATGGATGTCCAGAGCAATGTCGCCTATGGGTTAAAAATGCGCGGTGTCTCAGCAACCGAAAAAGAACAGCGAGTTCGGCACGCTCTCGATACAGTCCAGATGCGGATCTACGCCGAGCGCATGCCGAATCAACTTTCCGGCGGCCAGCAACAACGGGTCGCGCTCGCGCGCGCCCTGGTGGTCGAGCCGGACGTTGTCCTGCTCGACGAGCCTTTGTCGAATCTCGATGCCAAGCTGCGTGTCGAAATGCGCACGCAGATTAAGGACATCCATCAAAAGATCGGCCGGACGATGATCTACGTGACTCATGACCAAGCCGAAGCATTGTCAATGGCGGATCGTATCGCGGTAATGCGCCGCGGTCGGCTTGTTCAGACGGGCACACCCCGGGAACTGTACACCCGGCCGCGCTCGGCCTTCGTGGCCGAATTTATTGGCGGAACTAATCTGCTCCATGGCACCTTGGAGGAGGTGGGAGATTTTCTGACGGTCAAAACTCAGGCGGGTTTTATTCGCGGGATAAGCGGAACAGACGGGCTCGCGCGAGGGGCTTCGGTT
>DASSGE010000492.1:0-8955 GCA_035693605.1 Binatia bacterium | reverse complement strand
CCTACACTGACGCGGTCGCCGAAATCAAGAAATCCGGCAAGACATGGGAATTTCCCGTCGAATGGGGCTGCGACTTGCAAACCGAGCATGAACGCTTTCTTTCGGAGGAGATTTTCAAAAAACCGGTGATCGTCACCGATTATCCGAAGGACATCAAAGCCTTTTATATGCGCGTCAACGACGACGACAAGACCGTGCGCGCCATGGACGTGCTGGTGCCGCGGGTTGGCGAAATTATCGGCGGCAGCCAGCGCGAAGAACGCCACGACGTCTTGACCCAAAGGCTGCGCGACAGCGGCTTGGACGAAAAGCCCTACTGGTGGTATCTCGATCTGCGCCGCTACGGCTCGGCGCCGCACGCCGGCTTCGGCCTCGGCCTCGAACGCATGATGATGTATCTCACCGGCCTGAAAAATATCCGCGACGTCATCCCCTTCCCGCGGACGCCGGGGAACGCGGAATTTTAATTCCGCTGGTTCAACGTTCAAAAGTTCAAGGTTCAAGGTCAGATTCGGATTTTCGAAGTTGAGCCTTGAATCTAATAAATTATCCCCAGCAAGGTGCGCGGTATCGAAAGCCCAACCTGCTAACGATTTCGAATCTCGTCACCGCCGAATGTTTTTGTCGGGGGTCTAGATCCGGATTCGCCTGGATTCCCGCTAAAAGCATGCGGGAATGACAGAATGGAAATCGACCCGCAGAACGTGAACTTTAAACGCTTCTTCGCTTTTCGCGTAGCCTCGTGCTAAGTCAGACATGGTTCGTGAATCGCCAATTCGCCATGCAGGACAATTTTTTTGCTCGCTAAACTCTCCGGCCTTTACTACGGCTGGCGCATGGTCGGCGCCGCCTCCGCGCTGCGCGTACTCGGCGCCGGGCTGCATAGTTTCGGCTTCACGGTTTTCTTTCTGCCGTTAAGCCAGGATTTGAACATCAATCGAACCGCGACTTCGCTGGCATTTTCGCTGGCGCGCGCCGAAGGTGCCGTCGAAGGCCCCATCGTCGGTCATTTGCTCGACCGCTATGGTCCCAAGCCGATCATGTTGACGGCGGCTTTGCTGATGGGCGCCGGCTATCTGATCCTTTCCCAGGTCGATAGCTACGCCAGTTTCTTAATCGTCTATCTCGGCATTATTTCACTGGTCCATGCCGGCGGCTTCATGCATGCGCCAATGGTGCTGATCAATACCTGGTTCATCCGCCAGCGGGCCCGCGCGATTACGCTCAACAGCGCCGCCTTTGGCTTGGGTGGCGTGCTGATCGCGCCACTCTTGAGCCTGGCGGTGCAAGCCTGGGGTTGGCGTTGGGGCGCGGCGCTCGCAGGCATCGCATTTCTCGCCATCGGTTTGCCGATCTGTTCGACGGTGCGCCGCTCGCCTGAGAGCATGGGATTATTGCCCGACGGCGATGCGCCGCCGGATGCGGCAGCGAGCGGCAGCCAGACAGCGCGCGCCGAACCGGAGGTCACGCTCGCTCAGGCGCTACGCTCCTTCGCCTTCTGGGGTTCGGTGCTGGCCAGCGGCGTGCGCAACGCGTCCTATCATGCCGTCTCCGTGCACTTCATTCCATTGATGGTTTGGAAGGGACTGAGCCAGCAACAAGCGGCTTGGTTGCTGAGCGGGTTTGCTTTTCTCGGCATGGCTTCGACTCTGATTTTCGGCTGGTATGCCGACCGCGCTCACAAGCCGCGTTTATGCGCGCTGATATTATTCAGCGCCGCCCTCGCGATGCTGTTGCCGCTTTACACCAGCTCGTTCTGGCTCATGGCGCTTTTCACCATGCTGTTTGCCGCAGTCGAGGCAACCTACACGGTCGGCTGGGCCATCGCCGGCGACTTGTTCGGGCGCAAACACTTCGCCAAGATCCGCGGCTACATGGGACTGTTTTACACTTGGGGCGGCGTCTTGGGCCCAGTTTTCGCGGGCGCGGTGTTCGACCGCTGGGGCACTTATCAACCGCTGCTCTGGGCGCTCGTCGGTGTCTTTGCCGGCGCCGGAATTTTCTTCGCCAGCCTGACCAACTCGTGGAACCGCGCCACCGGCCGCGTGCAATGAGAACAGAAATAATCGCGCAGCGGTAACGAATGTATTTTCGAAGTAAGCACGAAGGATCAAATGATGTTGATCCGAATTTCGTGCTCTTCGTGTCCGCTTCGAAAATACATGTGCAGCTACGAGGATATTGATCACCGCCCCGCAATTTGATTTAGCACCGCCATTCTCGCACGACACGCATGCCGCTCACGCCCGCCACCCGCAGTCTCGTCACGCTCTACACCAGCACGCTCATGGCCGGCATGTGGGCCATGGTGGTGCCGACGATTCCAGTTTTGGCGCAACATTTCGCCATCACGCCCGGCACCGCGGCGCAGTTGATCACCGCGCTCTCCGTCGGCCGCTTTGCCGGCATGCCGATCAGCGGCTTTGTGCTCGATCGCTTCGGCGCGCGCACGGCGTTGATCGCCGGACCGCTGATCGCGTGCGCATCCGCTGTTACGGCGTCGCTCATGCCCTGGTTCACGCTGATTTTGCTGCCGGTATTTTTTATCGGCATCGCTGACAGTATCTGGGTGATCGCGCGTGAAATCGCCGGCGTCGATCTGGTACGCGCCGATCAGCGCGGCCGCGTCCTCAGCGGCTTTCACGGCATCAATTATCTCGGCCTCGCCTTTGGCCCGCTGATCGGCGGACTGCTCACTGAGCGCATCGGATTTCGCGCCGTTTTTCTCGCCTATGCCGCCTGCGCGGCGCTGTCGACGGTTATCGGCTGGCGCATCGAAGCACGCCATCACCCGGCCCCGTCAAAGACGGAATCTAAGGCTGCAGGCGGCTGGAGCTGTGCCGCCATCGCCGAGCGGCTGCGCGGCATCAGAAATTTATTCTACGAGATTCATCCCGAGCTGCGCGCGACCTATGTCGTGCTTGTGCTTGCGACCTTCACGAGTTTCGCGCATCGGGTCACCACTCAGAGCATCGTGCCGGTGTTCGCCAGCGTGATGCTGCACATGACGCCTCAGGAAATCGGCTTGCTATTTACCATCTCCGGCCTTTCGGTGTTCGTGATGATTTTGCCCGCGGGGTTTGTCATCGACAAAGTCGGCCGCAAATGGGCCACCGTGCCGAGCACGGGCATACCGGCGATCGCGTTTCTGCTCATTCCGTTCGCCGATTCGTTTTTTCAAATGGCGGTTTTGCTGTCGTTTCTCGGAGTCGCCAATGGCTTGTCGCTTGGCTCCTTGGCGACGTCGACTTTCGACGTCGTGCCGGCTCATGCGCGCGGCCGGCTCCAGGCGGCGCGCCGGACACTGGCCGAGATCGGCGGGGTCAGCGCGCCGTTGATCGGTGGTTATCTCGCCGACAAGTTCAATCCCGGCGTGCCGTTCCTCGCCTATGCCCCGGTATTGATACTGGCGGCGATCCTGCTTGCCGCCGTGGCACGCGAAACGCTCGATAAGTAGGCCACCAGGACCGGGTCGTCGGATAGATTTCCGCTCAATATCGTCTATAATCGTGCGATTGAAAGCGAAAAGAACGGACATGACGTACCAAACCGACGACCTGAGAATTAAAGAGATCAAAGAGTTGTTGCCTCCCGCCCGTTTGCTCGGCGAGGTTCCCATTGGCGAAAAAGCGGCGCAGACCGTCTACGAAGCGCGCCGCGATATCCACCGGATCCTGCACGGCGCCGACGACCGCTTGCTGGTCATCATGGGACCTTGCTCGATTCACGATGTCAAAGCGGCCAAAGAATATGCCGCGCGTTTAAAGGAAGCCAAAAATCGCTGCGCCGCTGACTTGTTGATCGTTATGCGTGTGTACTTCGAAAAGCCGCGCACGACGGTGGGCTGGAAGGGATTGATCAACGATCCCAATCTCGACGGCAGTTTTCAAATCAACGAAGGTCTGCGCATCGGCCGGCAATTGCTGCGTGAGTTGAACGAGTCCGGCATGCCCGCCGGCTGTGAATTTCTCGACATGATCACACCGCAATACACCGGGGATCTGGTCTCCTGGGGCGCCATCGGCGCTCGAACCACGGAGAGCCAAGTGCACCGCGAACTCGCTTCCGGCTTGTCGTGCCCGGTTGGTTTCAAGAACGGCACCGACGGCAACGTGCGCATCGCCATGGACGCCATCCGCGCCGCCCAGGCGCCGCACCATTTTCTCTCGGTGACCAAGGACGGCCACTCCGCCATCGTCTCGACTCTCGGCAATGAAGATTGTCACATCATTTTGCGCGGCGGCAAACAACCCAACTATGACGCCGCCAACGTCGATGCCGCGGCCAAGAGCCTTGCCGAGTCCGGCATCGCCGCGCGCGTCATGATCGATTGCAGCCACGGCAACAGCGGCAAGGAACCGGCTAAACAAATCGGCGTCGGCCGAGATGTCGCCGGCCAAATCGCCGCCGGCGATGCGCGCATTTTCGGCGTCATGATCGAAAGCCATCTCAAATCCGGCCGTCAAGATCTCGTGCCAGGGAAAGCCCTGATCTACGGCCTCAGCATCACCGACGCCTGCGTCGGCTGGGAAGACAGCCGCGCCTTGATCGACAACTTCGCCGAAGCCGTGCGCCAGCGCCGCCTCAAAGCCGCCGAAAATGGCGAGGCGGAGTGAAAGAAATGGAGAATGGAAAATTGACAATGGAGAATTATCGCAAGCCGATCTGAAATCTTGTTCCGCCATTGTCCATTCTCAATCATCCATTATCCAGTTGTCCATTTTTCCGCCCAGTTTCATCGTTAAAATCTAATGTTGAATAAGCTCTCCGGCCTCTTTTACGGCTGGCATATGGTCGGTGCGTCGGCCGCAGTGCGGTTGCTTGGCGCCGGTCTGCATAGTTACGGCTTCACAGTTTTCTTTTTGCCACTCAGCCAAGAATTGAACCTCAGCCGCACGGCGACGTCTTTTGCTTTCTCGTTGGCGCGCGCCGAGGGCGCCATCGAGGGACCCATCGTCGGCCACCTGCTCGACCGCTACGGTCCGCGGCCGGTGATGATCGCTGCAGTCACGCTCATGGGCGTTGGCTACCTCCTGCTCTCCCAAGTCGAAAGCTACTGGAGCTTTGTCCTGATCTACACCGTGTTGATCTCGCTCACGCACTCCGGCGGCTTCATGCATGCGCCGATGACGCTGATCAATACCTGGTTCATCCGCTGGCGCGCTCGCGCCATGACAATTAATAGCGCGGCCTACGGTCTCGGCGGCGTGCTGATCGCGCCGATCCTGAGCATGATCGTCCACGGCTGGGGCTGGCGCTGGGGCGCGGCATTCGCCGGACTCGTCTTTCTGATTGTCGGTATACCGCTCTGTCTCACCATCCGGCGCTCGCCTGAGAGCATGGGGCTGCTGCCGGATGGTGAAAGCCAACAAGCTTTCCACGAGAGAACCAGCGCGCAACAACCCGGGGAAGAGATCGCAATCACGCCGCGTCAGGCGATACGTTCGTTTGCCTTCTGGGCGCTGGTCTTCGGCGCTGCCGTGCGCAACGCGTCGTACCACGCGATCTCCACCCACTTCATTCCGATGATGATCTGGAAAGGCATGAGCTCGCAGCAAGCGACATTTCTGTTGAGCGCCTTCGCTTTTCTTGGTTTCACATCGACCGTGGTCATCGGCTGGCTTGCCGACTCGATGAACAAACCACGGATGATTTCGGCAATTCTCTTTATCGCCGGCGCTTCGATCCTGCTGCCGATCTTCACTTCCTCGATGGTGCCGCTATTACTCTTCATCCTGCTGTTTACCACCGTCGAATCGACCTATCCGGTCGCTTGGGCGATGGTCGGCGACATCTTCGGCCGTCGACACTTCGCCAAGATTCGCGGCTATATGAGCGTATTTTACGTCTGGGGCAGTGTTACGGGCCCGGTGGTCGCCGGCGCGATCTGGGATCGATGGCACACCTACGAACCGATGCTTTGGGGTCTGGTTGTGATGTTTTTAATATCGGGGGTTTTGTACAGCCTGCTCGAAAAGCCGTGGGTAAGGCCCAGGCCGCAATAGCGACCGTTCAAAAGTTCAACATTCAAGCGTTCAAGGTTCGGAATCGGATAGCGATCCGATAGATCTGACATTGAACTTTTGAACGCTTGAACATTGAACAGCGGTCATCGTAGATGAACCGCCAACCAGATCGTTTCTTCGCTGGTGTGCGCAACCCGATGCTTCACATGACGAGGAATTGTCAGATAGTCGCCCTCGTGCAATTCCACTTGCGAGCCGTCGGCGAATTGTAACGTCGCTCTGCCGCGCAACACGGTTACCCATTCGTCTTCTTCCTGATCGTACCAGAAACCTGCCGGGCTGGTGTGCGCACGCGAAACAATACGTTCGATCCTGGTCGTGGCGTTTTCAAATAGGGTCAGAAACTCTTCGCCGCGCTTCGCGTTCGAGATATTGGCGAATAAATTTTTCACATCCATAGTTCACTTCTTGCGCGAAATAAACGAACGCTACCGGGTTTTCAACTTTCCCCTTTGTAAAAAAGGGACAGAGGGGATCTAATGATCGCTCGCATAAGAACCCAACCATTGAGACATTGTCGCAACTGTCATTCCGAGGTGAAAACCGAACACGAGATTTCTCCGTGCGCTCGGGTGACGGATGTGGGGCATTAGCGCATTCCGACGACACCCTTTTGCAAGAAAAAGGCTATCTTAATCACTACTCAAATCACAGTCGCGCCCGGCGGATCGCCGGCACGTCATAGATACGCCGCTGTCCCTGCGCCGGTGGGTTTTCCGTCGCATATGCCATCGCGTTCACCATCTGCTCGATATTCAGCAACCCCAGGCGCTCGACCGTGGGGTGGAGCGCTGGGATTAATTCGGCGAGCTTGTACAGCGGCCGGATGACCTTTGGCCACCAGTGGCCTGGACCCAGAACATACCAAGGACGGACGATGCTCGCGGTCAATCCGGCTTCGCGAATCATCGTCTCGCCCAGCAAACGCACCCAAAGATAAGACTGCATCGTCGGCGCCGGCTGGGCGACGCTCACATAGATCAGATGGGCGATGCCAACCTTGCGTGCCGCAGTGACTGTCGAACGGATCGAAATCAAATCGACCTTTTCAAATTGATCCACTTTGCTCGGAGTCGGATGAGGCGTGCCGACCAGATGAATCACCGTATCGTTCGGCTGCATCGCGCTGGCGACCGAATCGGCGTCAAGCGCATCCCCCGCCACTCCCTTCGCGCCGTTGGGCACCCGGCCCAGGGATTGCTCGCGCGAAAGCACTCGCACCCGATGACCGCGCGCACTCAGCAGGGGTATTAAATGTTGACCTATGTAACCGGTACCGCCGGTGACAAGAATATCCAGAGGTATTGGCATCTAATACCTTGTCCCGATTACATTTGTCTTCGGCATCACAATATTCGCCGCGGACTTCAAGGCATTACCGACACACTTGCCGATGATAGTGTGGGGAACGCATGAGGCCCAATCCAACCAAGCAGCGAACGGCATCACCCGAGTTTGGGCAGACCATCGTTTTGCGGCTCGTAGTCGCGGTCATCTTTGCGACGCTGCTGCACCGACGGATCGACGACTTCATTGCCGAACTTGGCGCGGCCGATAGCGCGGTAGTGGCGGGCATTGCGCTTGGCATAAATACCGTTGAGAAACTGGGCGTAGGAATCGGCGTATTCACCGCGATAATTCGTCGCATCGATGCTGACTGTATCGAGTGCCAATCCCAACCCGCTCGCTTTGTCCTGGATCCAGCGTAACGCCAGGTCGGACAAGCGCCGGTCCGGATAGCCGCCACCGACATCACAATGCGCGCCGATGAACCAGCGCTGTTCAAGATGCTGCTCCAAATTTTCCCCAGGGTTCCACCGGCAGACATCGTAATCTTGTCGATGCTCGTCGATCGCCATGGCATGATAGGCATTTTCGACAATGCCGCTGAGATTGGTGTCGTGGAACTCGTAAAACTTCATGTTCACATCTTTGAGAACATCGAGCGGCACACCGAGAGCGCCGACGGTATCCCAGACACCGATGAATTTGATCTTCGCCTCACGGCAGAACGACGAGCGGAAAAGTTTCGCCGTGAAGGAATCGACATCATCATCCCGGGTACGATAAATGCCGTAGGCCATCACCGTACGAAGGCCGAGATGTTTGGGGTGGATCAGACCGCAGTTACGCACCATCCCTACCAAACTGCGCGCCGTATATGCGCCGCGGCTGAAACCGAGCACATAAACTTCGTCTCCTTCCTCGTACTCCCTGGCGAGGAATTCGTAACCTTGAACGATATTAAGTTCCAACCCGGTGCCGATACCGCCGCCGATCACTCGATCGTACCACTTGGTCCCGACGCCTTCGTCGTACCATTTGACCTGTTTAGTCCCATCCGCAGACTGCGCGCGCACCGATTCGTAAAATCGACACACATTGGTCTCCACCCGCTGATCCGCCGGCAGCGCTTCGTCCGCCGGCCGGTTCCAAGTCCCATCGAAGCAGATAACGATACGTTTCATTAAACCTCCACTAATACTGACGTCATAAAGTAATGAAGTATTGGGTCCGGGCCCTTAACTCCTACTCCGCCGCTCCATCTATTTTCGTTATTTTACTTGAACCAATCTCGCTGCCGCAAGATAAACTCCGATGTCCGATAACTCAGAGCTGCCACTGTTGCGGTCGGCGGATAACCGGCCATGGTCGGAAAAACTGATGATCCGACGACAAACAGATTGGCAACATCATGGGTCTGACAGTATTGATTGACGACGGAGTTCTTCGGGTTGGCGCCCATGCGCGTGCCGCCGGCCCAGCGATTTGGGCGACCTTTTTCTTCCGTCCACACTTTACTCGCGCCGGTGGCGCGCATGATGCGATCGCCGACGCCGGCCATGTACTTTTGCAGCCGGTGCTCGTTCTGGTGAAAATCGAAGGTCACCCGCGGCAGCGGCAATCCCCAGCGGTCGCGCGCGCGCGG
>DASSGE010000491.1:0-5231 GCA_035693605.1 Binatia bacterium | reverse complement strand
GGCGGGCGATGCGCACGATAAACGGCTGATCGAAAACTGCCATCCGCCGCGCTGGAGTAGTCCGGCACCGGCGGCAAAGTACAACATGGTCGTCATCGGCGGCGGCACGGCCGGGTTGGTCAGCGCAGCCGGTGCGGCGGGACTGGGCGCGAAAGTTGCGCTTATTGAACGCAATCTTTTGGGCGGCGACTGTCTCAATGCCGGCTGCGTGCCGTCGAAGGGACTCATTCGCGCGGCGCGCGCTGCGCACGATGCGCGCCATGGCGCCGATTTCGGCGTCCAATTGATCGGTGGCGCGCAGATCGGCTTTGCCGCGGCGATGGAGCGTATGCGCCGGCTGCGTGCCGACATCAGTCAAAATGATTCGGCGGATCGGTTTCGTAAACTTGGCGTCGATGTCTTTATCGGCAACGGCCGGTTCGTGGATTACAAGTCGGTCGAGGTCGACGGCAAACGCTTGCAATTTCATCGTGCGGTTATCGCCACCGGGGCGCGCGCAGCGGAGCCGCCGATTGCCGGCTTGCGCGAAGCCGGCTACTACACCAATGAAACGATTTTTACGCTCACCGAGTTGCCGCAGCGGCTGGTGGTGATCGGTGCCGGTCCCGTGGGCTGCGAGTTGGCCCAAAGTTTTCAACGTTTCGGCAGCCACGTGACGCTGCTTACCGACGGCGCGGAAATTCTCCCACGCGAGGATCGCGATGCGGCGGCGATCGTCCATGGACAAATCGAAAGAGACGGCGTGACGATCCTGAGCGGTGCGAAGATTCACAGCACGGCGCGGCGGGGAGACGCCAAGTGTTTGTCATTGAACGTTGGCGATAGGTCGATGGAATTAGTCTGCGACGCGATTCTGGTCTCGGTCGGTCGCACGCCCAATCTCGAAGGTTTGGCTCTGGATGCCGCGGCAGTGCGCTATAGTCGCCATGGCGTCGAAGTCGATGCGCGCATGCGCACATCCAATCCACGAGTGTACGCCGCCGGCGATGTCTGCTCGCGTTTTCGGTTCACCCACGCGGCCGACGCGATGGCGCGCATCGTCATCGCCAATGCGCTGTTTATGGCGCGCCGCAAGGCGAGCGATCTGGTCATGCCGTGGTGCACCTACACCGACCCGGAGATCGCTCATGTCGGCTATTATGAAAATGATGCTCGCGCGGCGGGTTTCGCAGTGGCGACGCTCACGCAGCCGCTCCGCGAGGTCGACCGGGCGATCCTCGACGGCGAAACCGATGGCTTTGCGCGGGTTCACTACGACAAGAAATCGGGGAGAGTTCTGGGTGGCACCATCGTCGCGCGTCATGCCGGTGAGATGCTCGGCGAATTGACGCTGGCGATTACGGCGAAGCAAACGGTGGGTGTGTTGTCGTCGACGATTCACTCTTACCCGACCCAGGCCGAGGTCCTGCGCAAGATCGGCGATGCCTACATGCGCACCAAGCTGACGCCGACGGTGAAGAAGGTTTTCACCAAGTGGTTGCACTGGCGCCGGTGAAGGAATGAGAGGAGTAGACGGTGAAGCATAAGGCGATTGGCCGCGGACTGGCGACATTAGCAATATGGGTCGGCATTGCTGATTATTCAATGGCGCAGTCGGCGCCCAAAGCGCAGTTGTGGGCGCGTTGGCAAAAGCATGACACGGCGAGCGCGCAGAAGATCGATCACAGCGCCTGGGATCGCTGGCTCAAACAATTTGTCGTCAATCATCCGTCGGGCATCAACCGGGTGCGCTATCAAGATATCCGGTCCGATGATCAAACGCTTTTGAAAACTTATCTCCAAAACCTGCAAGGGATGTCGATCTCCACTTACAACCGCAAAGAGCAGCTGGCGTACTGGATCAATCTCTACAATGCGCTTACCGTCGAGCTGGTATTGTCGCGCTTCCCGGTCGCGTCGATTCGCGACATCAACATTTCGCCCGGCTTACTGGCACGGGGACCCTGGGGTGCCAAGCTGGCGACGGTGGAAAATGAAAAACTCTCGCTGGATGATATCGAGCATCGGATCTTGCGGCCGATTTGGCAGGACGAGCGAATTCATTATGCGGTTAACTGCGCCAGTTTAGGCTGCCCTCATCTTCAGCCGGCAGCGTATATCGGCGAAACCACCGCGGCGCAGCTCGACAAAGGCGCCAAGGAGTTCATCAATCATGTGCGCGGTGTGACGCTCACCGCCGGCAAGCTCAAAGTATCGAGCATCTACGTCTGGTTTCAGGAAGATTTCGGCGGCGACGCCGAAGGTTTGATGGAGCATTGGCGCCAGTTCGCCAATCCGCCGCTGGCGGCAGCGCTGGAAAAATACCAAGGCGGTTTGACTCACGACTACGATTGGCGCCTGAACGGCGTCGATCTGAAACCGTGAGTCGCGACACAGGTCCGATGAAAATTACCATCATCGTGCCGGTGCTCAACGAGGAGAAGTCCATCGCCGCCACATTGCAGGCGTTGGCGTCGCTGCAACCATACGAAACCATCGTCGTCGACGGCGGCAGTCAGGACAGGACCCGTGACGTCGCCGCCGCCTGCGGCGTAAAGATAACCGTCGCCGAGCGCGGCCGGGCGCGTCAGATGAATCGCGGCGCCCAGGAAGCTACCGGCGAGGTCTTGTTGTTTTTGCACGCCGACACGCGTTTGCCAGCAAGCGCCTTCGCCGATATTGACGGTGCGCTCAGCGATCCGCGCTATGTCGGCGGACGCTTCGATGTCGCGCTCGACGGCAGCCATTGGATGTTGCCGGTGGTGGCGCGGCTGATCAGCTATCGCTCACGCGTCTCCAAAATCGGCACCGGCGATCAAGCGCTGTTCGTGCGCAGCGAAGTGTTTCAGCGCGTCGGCGGTTTCCCCGACATTCCGCTAATGGAAGACATCGCTTTCTGCCGCGCGCTCAAGCGTCTTGGTGAGATCGCCTGCTTGCGCAGCCGGGTCGTGACCTCGGCGCGCCGTTGGGAAATCGATGGCGTCTGGCGGACAATTTTTACCATGTGGACGCTCAAGCTGCTTTATTTGGCCGGCGTATCACCGGCGCGCTTGAAACAGTACTATGCCGACACTCGCTAACGCTCTCGCCATCATGGCCAAGGCGCCGGTGGCGGGCGCCGTGAAGACCCGGCTGGTGCCGCCGCTCACGCCCGCCGAAGCGGCGGAGCTCTATCGCGCGCTGCTGCTCGATCAGTTCGATCATTTTAGAAATTTCCCCGGCGCCAACCGTTATGTGTTTTACGCGCCGGCGGATGGCGAAAACCTATTGCGCGAACTGGGCGGGACCGATTATGTCTATCTGGCCCAATCCGCCGGTGATCTCGGTGTCCGCATGCAACAGGTCTTCACCGACCTCAGGCTGCTGGGACATCGTAATATCGTGCTCATCGGCAGTGATTTGCCGGCTTTGCCGTGGGCGATACTTGACCAGGCGTTCGAGCAGTTGGCTGGGGCGGCAGCGCGGGTGGTCCTGGGTCCGAGCCGGGACGGCGGCTATTATTTACTCGGGATGAATCGACCGACGCCGGAGATATTCGCTCACATGAGCTGGAGCCATGAGCGAGTTTTGACTGACACGACGACGCGGCTCGATGCGGTTAGCCGATCCTACAGTCTACTGCCGACTTGGTTCGATATCGACGTGGCCGCAGACTTTCAACAGTTGTGGACGTTGGTCAAGACGGAGTCCGCTCCAATGCCGAGGCGGACCATGGATTACTTGGAAAAGTTAGGCTTCGGACCCATGTCGAAACTTTGACGATGCTGTTGACGATTCCTCCAAGGTCGGCCGATTAGTTCGAATACGGTACTGACCTGGGCGAGCGAAAATGTTAAAGCTACCCTTATAGCCAACCCCAAAGTCACCGGCTGCTCCGGTTAGAACAGGCAGAGAATATGAACCAGTCGATCGATCAATTGTCCATCAACACCATTCGCACTCTGTCCATGGATGCGGTGCAGCAGGCCAACTCCGGTCATCCCGGCACGCCGATGTCGATGGCGCCAGTCATGTACGGACTGTGGCAGCGCCATCTGCGCTACGATCCCGCCGATCCGTTGTGGCCCAATCGCGACCGCTTCGTTCTGTCCATCGGTCATGCGTCGATGCTGCTCTATGCAACCTTGCATCTGGCGGGTGTGCGCGCGCTCGATGCCAAACAGCAGGTGCTCAACCAGCCAACTCTGACCCTGGCCGATTTGAAACAATTTCGCCAGCTCGATAGCAAAACTCCCGGCCATCCGGAGTTCGGTCTTGCCGCCGGGGTCGAGACCACCACCGGTCCGCTCGGCCAGGGCGTAGCCAACAGTGTCGGCATGGCGATCGCGTCGAATTGGCTCGGCACTTACTTCAACCGGCCCGGCTTCGAGTTGTTCGATTTCGATGTTTACGCGCTGTGCGGCGATGGCGACATGATGGAAGGGGTTAGCAGCGAAGCCGCGTCGCTGGCCGGTCATTTGAAACTTGACAACCTGTGCTGGATTTACGACAGCAATAGGATTTCCATCGAAGGCAGCACCAGCTTGGCGTTGTCGGAAGACGTCGGCAAACGTTTCGCGGCCTACGGCTGGAACGTTTTGCATGTCGCCGACGCCAATGATCAGGCAGCCCTCGATGGCGCGCTGGAAAACTTCCGTCAGTGTAACGGTCGGCCGACCTTTATCATGATAGAAAGCCATATCGCTTTTGGCGCGCCGAACAAACAAGACACCGCGGCGGCCCACGGCGAGCCCCTGGGCGACGCCGAAATCAAACTGACCAAGAAAAACTACGGCTGGCCGGAAGATGAGAAATTTTTTATCCCCGAAGGAGTGCAGGAAAATTTCGCCCGAGTGCTCGGCAAACGCGGCCGCGAGCTGCGCGAGCGCTGGTCGGCGCAGTTCGCCGAGTATAAGACTCAATATCCCGAACTCGCCGAGCAATTGACAACTATGCAGCGGCGCGAACTGCCGACGGGCTGGGACAAGGAATTGTCCGAATTCCCCGCTGATGCCAAAGGCCAGGCCACGCGCGATTCGTCGGGCAAGGTTTTGAACGCCGTCGCCAAGCATGTGCCCTGGCTTATGGGCGGATCGGCGGACCTCGCGCCGTCGACCAAGACCCGGCTGACTTTCGATGGCGCCGGTGATTTTGCCGCCGGCAGTTTCGGCGCGCGCAATTTTCACTTCGGCGTGCGCGAGCATGTCATGGCGGCGATCGTCAACGGCATGGCGCTGTGCGGCGTGCGCGCTTACGGCGCGGGTTTTTTGATC
>DASSGE010000490.1:0-21167 GCA_035693605.1 Binatia bacterium | reverse complement strand
GAATAGTAAAATAGCCGCGCAGCGTCGCTGTGCGGCTATTGTTATTTTGAAACGTTACTTGGGGGTACGAAGAAAATAAGTTTGTCCGGTAATATACTTCGCCGCGTCGGAGAGCAGGTAGCGCACCAGACCGACGATTTCGAATTTGTGCGTCAGGCCGTCCATCAGGGGCGGGATCTCTTCACGTTTCTTGAAAGCGTCCTCGGTAAAGCCGATGCGTGACATCGGTGTATCGGTGGCTCCGGGACAAACGCAGTTGACCGTAATGTTGTTGGGCGCCAACTCCATGGCGAGGGATTTTGTAAATGCTATCACGCCGGCTTTAGACGCGGCGTAATGGGCCGAGCGCGCTTGTCCTGCAACACCTCGGCCGGAGGCGATGCTGAGGATCCGACCCTCGTTGCGCGGGATCATATGCCGGGCGGCCGCCTGAGCGCAGAGAAAAACGCCTTTCAAGTTGATGCGCATCAGGCGATCCCACATTTCTTCCGGCATGTCGATGACGGGAACGCGGTCCATGACGCCGGCACCGCAAAAAACATAGTCGACTTGACCGTATTTGGCGATCGCCTGCTCCATCATAGACGCCACGCTCTTGGGATCGCCAACATCGACTTGCACGGCGATGGCGCTGCCTTTGGTGTCGCGAATTTCACCGGCAACCTTCTCCGCTGCGTCCTTGGCATAATCTGCCACAACGACGTTTAGCCCATCGGCTGCGAGGCCGCGGGAGATTTCAGAACAGATGCCGCCGGCGCCGCCAGTAATTAAAATTGTTTTTGCCATCACTCGTCCCTTTTCATCTAGTTTTAGTTGGCGAGGCTATCACCGCGGTTTATTGGCGTCAACTTTTCTTAGACCTCTGCATTGGTCAGTTAGACCGATCTCTCACTTCGTTCAAGATGACAAATTGATTATTCTGCCCGACATTTCGAGCGACGGACTGCGTTAAAACTCAGCATCTCTCTCTGATCTGTCGTCTCGAACGGCGTGAGAGATCTTCATTTTGAGTACAGCGAAAGACAAGATTTCTCCGCTTCGCGTCGAAATGACAATTACCACCCAGTCTGGCAAAGCGAGAAATCTATTTTACCATTCCGCTCGACAGCGTAACTCACAAACTCAATTGAAGCGCGACGCGTCGGTCGGTTCGACCGACCACGTGACATTGTCCGGATGGATGATGCGCGCGAGGATTTCGAGTCCGTTGACCAAGCGCGGGCCGGGGCGGCTGAAGTAGGCGTTGCCATTGAGTGCGAATACATTGTCGTTGCGCACGGCGGGCAAATCGTTCCAGCCGGGTAGGGCGCGCAGCGGTGTCGATTCCTTTACCGTGCGGCGCACGTCGAAACCGCATGGCATCAACAAAATCACTTCCGGTTTTGCCGCGACGACGTCCTGCCACTGGATTTTCGCCGAAGGTTCACCGGTGCGGCCGATGACGTCATGGCCGCCGGCGAGGGCAACCATCTCGGGTACCCAGTGGCCGGCAGTGTAGAGCGGTTCGAACCATTCCAAGCAAACGACCCGCGGGCGGCGGTCCGGTTCGCGCCGGCCCACCTGAGCGATGCGCGCGCGCAACCCGTCAACCAGCGCTTCCGCCGCTGTACTTCGGTCGGTGGCCGCGCCGACTCGCAGGATATCGTCGAGGAGTTCAGCCAAGCTATGGGGATTCAAAGAAACGATAACGGGTTGACGTGCTAGTTTGCCGGCCGCTTTGACAACCTCGCTGTAATCCAATGCGCAAACCTCGCAGAGTCCTTGGGTAAGGATGACATCGGGCGCGGCATCCGCAAAGGCGGCTTCGTCGATGAAATACAGTCCTTTGCCGGCTTGTAACAATTCGGCGACTTTTCCGTCGATCTCGGCGCCGCTCATGTGCTTGGAATCGATGACGCTTCTAACCACGATGGGCTTGTATTGCGCCTCGGCCGGGTGGTCGCACTCGTGAGTGACTCCGACAATTTGATCGCCCAAGCCTAAAGCAAATGCGACTTCAGTTGCGCCCGGCAGCAAAGAGCAGATTCGCATGGTCGATGCATAGCGTATGTGCCGCCGTTATGCTACCGAAAATGGTTCATGTCACAACAAAATCGGCCTTGGAAAGTTTTGGCGGAGAAAAATTTCGGCTTGTTTTGGATCAGTTTACTGGTGTCGTCGATCGGTAATCAGTCTCCCATGTGGCAATCGGTTGGCAGATCTATGAACTCACCAGCTCGCCCTTCCAGCTGGGCCTGACCGGCGTGTTTCGCGCCTTGCCTGTGGTGGTGTTCTCGCTCACCGGCGGTGTGCTCGCCGACCGTGTCGACCGGCGCCGCTTGCTGATCTTTACCCAAACCGTTGCCATGATGTTGGCGCTGATGCTCGCGGTCTTGACCCACACCGGGTTGGTACGCGTATGGCACATCTACGCGATTACGTTTCTCACCGGGGCGGCGACGACCTTCGATCTGCCGGCGCGCACGGCGTTGATCCCGAGTCTGGTCGCGCGGGAAAATTTGGCGAACGCGTTTGCGCTCAATGTCACACTGCGCCAGACGGCGACGCTCGTCGGGCCGTTTTTTGCCGGCGTTTTAATTGCCGCCTTGGGTTTGAGCGGTTCCTACTTTGTCAACGCGGCGAGCTATCTCGGCGTCATTGTCTGTCTGATCGCCATGCGCGTGCGCAGCGCCGAAGCCCCGGCAAAAAAAGAATCAACCTGGCAGGCGATGAAGGGCGGATTGAGTTTCGTCGGCGGCCATTCGGTGATTCTCGGTCTGCTGGTCATGGATACCTGCGTCAACGTCTTCAGCGCGCATCGTTTGATGGCGCCAGTGTTCGCGCGCGACATCCTCAATGTCGGGCCACAGGGTCTCGGCGCGCTTTTGGGTGCTCCGGCGATTGGCGCGCTGATCGGCTCGAGTATCATCATCGGCATGGGTACACCGAAAAAATCCGGCCAGTTGTTGTTGTGGGTGACCGCAGTTTACTCCCTGCTGATCTGTGCTTTTGCGCTGTCACGCTCCTTTGCGCTTTCGCTGCTGATTTGTTTTTTTATCGGCGCGCTCGATTCCGTCGGCGAGACGTTGCGCGTGACTTTGATCCAACTGATCACTCCGGACGCGATGCGCGGCCGGGTGCAATCACTGGTGCATATCTTCGTTTTCGGTATTCCGCTGCTCGGCCAGGGGCCCATGGGCGCTCTGGGATCGGCGCTGGGCGCGGCCGGCGCGGTCTTTGTTGGCGGCTTGCTAGGCATTGCCGTGGTGGCTGGAGCAGCATTCAAAGTACCGGCGATCAAAAGATTCGAAACGAGTAGTGGCTAGTAGTCAGTGGTCAGAACTAACTGAAGAGCACCGCTTTAAGCGACGCCCTTGCCCAATTCTGTCGTGCACGGGCATTGATCGGGGAAGCGCACGCAGTCGAGTTCCGATTCACTTTGGGCCACTGCCGGTGCTGTCTGGTGCAGTTGGGCGCGCAGCCGCTCGGTAATGAAGAGCCAGACCAGTACCGTGGCTAGCGTCAGCCAAGCCATCCAGCGGGTATCGAGAGGAACGGTGACGACGCCGTCCGGGGCGACTCGTTGCACCCAAAAATACAAACCGGCGGCAGCCACACCCTCGGCGATGCGCGCACCGACACCGTCGACGGCGATTTTCACGAGCGATCGCTCGGCGGCGTCGACCGGGATAAAAGCTTGCTCCCAGATTGAGCGGTGCACCGACGAGCGCAGTCCTCCCTCGGTCACCCGCAGCACCGCCAGACTAAGAGCGGTCGCCGCCGCACTGGCGAAGCCGGCGCCGCCGACCAGGGCGAAGGGCAGGATCATCAAGCCGCCGCCGACGCCGATTTTATTCTGAATTCTCGGTGTAACGAACAGTTGCAAGAGTAGCGAGCCGAAGTTGAGCATGATGTAGAAATTGGCAAAGTAATTGGCGTTGCCCTTGGAGTCCATCGCGGCGCTGGTTGCGGAGATGTAGAACTGCACGTCAATGAGCAGACCCGCAAGCGCGCCGGTCATGGCGACCAAAAGCAGCGTGAAGGCGTAAGGTTTGGCCAGTGGCGCAAGATAGCGGAGTGATTTTCCATCCCCGGATCGTTTCGGCACAATTTGGGTTGGGAATTTTCGTTGTGCCTGGATGACCAAGCTAACGACGACGAGGACCAACATGGCGCCGCTGAAAATCAGCCATTTGGGTTCGATCAGCGGAGTGATGGTTTTCGCGATAAATCCCCCAGCCATGCCGCCGGCAAGCGAGCTGGCGCCGATCGTGCCGAACGCGGCGGCCGATTGCTGATTGGGAGTAGTCTCGAAAATATCGCTGGCGAGCAGCCACAGGCTCGCGAACATCACGCCGAACGCGCTCGGGATAAAAATAAAAATATTGAACAGCAGCGTCGATTCACCGGCATCAAGCAACGGCGCAGTCAGCGCCAGCACCGCGGCGGTGATCAACATCAATGCCACGCGCGCTGGCCGCGCACCGAAACCTTTCATCGCCTTGACGAACAACATCGCCAGGGGCAGCGAGGCCGCCGTTATCATCATGGTCGCCACCGGCAGTTGAAAAATGCCTTTGCCCTGAAAGAACAGCGCGTCGCGGCCGGTCTTGGCGATGATAAAGGCGGCGGTCAGGATACCGAGGCAGAGGGCGGGGTAGAGGGTGCGTTGGCGGTCGGTGTTGGACATGGAGGTTTGGGCTGATGGACTCAGAAATCAGAAGTCGAATTCAGAATCACAATGCCTCGTGATAACGATCCTCCTATGTTGTAGTTCCGAACAGTCGAAATGACTCTCAAGTTGGTGCATACGGTGCCGATGGAACCTGGTCATTACTTGCTGATACTGATTTTTGAATTCTCGATTAGGCACTGAGGAATTCAGAAATCTACCGACCCTCCCCGGTCACTCGCCATACTGCTGAATCAATTTCGCCACCAGTGCGGTCCAACCAGTTTGGTGGCTGGCGCCGATGCCGGCACCGTTGTCGCCGTGGAAGTATTCGTGGAACGGGATCAGATCGTGCCAGTGAGGATCGTTTTGAAATTTTTCGGTGCCGCCGAAGACCGGTCGGCGGCCATCGGCGCCGCGACTAAAGATTCGTGTCAGGCGCTGGGAAATCTCGCCGGCAACCTGCCACAGATTGGCGCTTTGGCCCGAGCCGGTGGGACATTCGACTTTATAATTGTCGCCCAAAAAATAATGGAATTTCTGTAAAGATTCGATCAGCAGGAAATTGACCGGGAACCAGATCGGCCCGCGCCAGTTGGAATTGCCGCCAAAAAGTCCGGTGCTTGATTCCGCGGGCTCGTAGTCGACGCGGTATTCGCTGCCGTTGACGCCGAGCTTATAAGGATGCTCGGCGTGAAAGCGCGACAGCGCGCGGACGCCATAGGGGGAAAAGAATTCGTTTTCGTCGAGCATGTAATGCAGGACTCGTTTCAACCGATGACGGTTGACCAGCGAGAGAAAACGGCGTGGCCCTTCGTCAGTGGCTTCGGTTTCGATATGTTCGCTCATATCCGGCCGGTTCTCGATGAACCATTGCAAGCGGCGCTTAAAGCCGGGCAGCTTTTCGATCAAGTCTGGATCGAGCGTTTCTACGGCAAAGAGTGGAATCAATCCGACCATGGAACGCACTCTGAGCGGCTTGCGCTGGCCATTGGGCAAGCTCAGGACGTCGTAGAAAAAACCGTCTTGGCGGTCCCACAGTTCAATATTCTCGCCGCCGAGGTTGTTCATCGCTTCGCAAATGTAAACGAAATGTTCGAAGAATTTGCTGGCGACATCTTCATAGGCCGGGTTGTCCTTGGCTAACTCCAAAGCGATCGCCAGCATATTCAAACAGTACATGCCCATCCAGCTGGTGCCGTCGGATTGCTCGATATGACCGCCGGTGGGCAGCGGCGCGCTGCGGTCGAAGACGCCGATGTTGTCGAGACCGAGAAAGCCGCCTTGGAAAACGTTGCGGCCGTCGGCGTCCTTGCGATTAACCCACCAGGTGAAATTCAGCAGCAGCTTTTGGAAAATCCGTTCGAGAAATTTACGATCGCCGCTGCCGCGTCTTTTCATTTCGAGTTTGTAGACGCGCCATGCCGCCCACGCGTGCACCGGCGGATTGACGTCGTCCAGCGCCCATTCGTAGGCGGGCAGTTGCCCGTTGGGGTGCATGTACCATTCGCGGGTCATGAGCAGCAGCTGCTCCTTGGCGAAGTCTGAGTCGACGACAGCGAGCGCGACACAGTGAAAGGCCAGATCCCATGCGGCGTACCAGGGATATTCCCATTTATCGGGCATAGAGATGACGTCGGCGTTGTACAGGTGGCGCCAATCGTGATTGCGGCCGGCCGCGCGTTCTTTGGGCGGGTCGGCTCCGCCTGGATCGCCCTTGATCCAGCGATTGACGTCGTAATAATAGAATTGTTTGCTCCAGAGCAGTCCGCCGAGGGCTTGGCGCATAATGGCGGCGCGTTCCGGCGCAACCGCGTCCGGAACCAGCGTGCGATAAAATTCATCGGCTTCGGTCCGCCTTTGATCCAAAGCCTTGGCAAAATCGCCGTTGAGCGATCTGCCGTTTCCTGGCGCAGCGTCAGTTAAGCGTAGTTGGATGATGAACGATTGACCAGGCGGCACTACCTGGACGTAATGGGCCGCAGCTTTGGTGCCGGATTTCGCCGGATTGACGGCATCTTTTTTACCGTTGATGATGTAATCGTTGATGCTGTCTTTAACGTAAGGCGTTTCGTTGTCGGTGCGGTACAGTCTGTGAAAGTTGGTTTCATTTTCGGTGAAGAGCATTTCCGGCGAGCCTTCACAATAAAGCCAGCGATTGCCGTAGTAGTAATGCGCCAGCCTGATGGCGGCGATCTCCGCGCTCTCGTCAAAATGCAGTCGCGGCCGCCGCTCATCCAAGCCCCATGACCAGGTGTTGCGGAACCAGACCGTCGGCAGCAGATGCAAAGGGGCCGCCTCGGGGCCGCGATTGATCGCTTCGATGCGGACCAGAATATCATCCGCGCCTGCCTTGGCGTATTCGATGAAGACATCGAAGTAGCGATCGTCGTCGAAGATTCCGGTATCGATCAACTCATATTCGAGCTCGCGCTTGCCGCGTTGGCGGTTTTCTTCGACCAAGCGTCCGTAGGGAAACTGCGCCTGCGGATACTTGTAGAGAAATTTCATGTAAGAGTGAGTCGGGGTGGAGTCGAGGTAGAAGTAGTATTCTTTGACGTCTTCGCCATGGTTACCTTCGTTGCCGGTAAGCCCGAACAGGCGCTCTTTCAAGATGGCATCTTTGCCATTCCATAGCGCCAGAGCGAAACAGATATATTGATGGCGGTCAGATATGCCGCCCAGGCCGTCTTCGCCCCAGCGGTAGGCGCGGCTGCGCGCGTGGTCGTGGGGAAAGTAATCCCACGCAGTACCATAGGGGCTGTAATCTTCGCGCACCGTCCCCCATTGACGCTCGGATAAATAGGGCCCCCAGCGTTTCCAATTGGTCTTGCGTTCGCGGTCTTGCTGAAGTCTTAGCTCTTCTTGGCTCACGGTTCGTTTGGTAACACGCTGGTTTATCTTGTCGGCCATTCTAGCACGTCCTGTACAAAGCGCAGAGTTCGCTTCAAGGTTCAAATTGTTGAAAACATTCGCATCGTTTTAATCATTCAAGCCATAGGTCCGTTTGGTTGTCTCAAGAGACCTTGTTGGCCGTCAGGTTTTCGACACAATCACGAAAATAACTTCGCCAGCTTTCCGGCAATGCCTGGAGGTCCGCGGCGCGCCGCATGCCGCTGATGTCGTGTTTGTCAAAAGCGTAAAGCCGGGTAATATCGGCTACCGTGACGCCGGCGGCGTCGCGCGACAGAATGCTGATGTAATCTTCAGCGCCGAGTTCGCCTTCGCGTAAAACCGCGCAGTAAAAGCCGGTGCGCCGGCTGCGCAGAAAGCGTTTGACCATGTCGTCACGCTTAAACCTGACAGCCAACTTGTAGCACGGCAGGCGCGGCTCGGTGACTGCCAATTCGACGGAACCGACGCATAACCGGTCGCCAATGTTGAGTTCCCTTTCCAGCAAACCTTCGCTGGTGAGGTTTTCGCCGAAGGCGCCCGGCGCCAATTCTTCGTCACCCAGCTCCCGGCGCCAGAAGATGTAATGTTCCGCTGGATAGACGTAGATCGCTTTGGTCGGCCCGCCGTGGACAGTCAGGTCGGCTTGGCGATCGCCTTCAATATTCAACGCGGTCACGCGCACGCGAGCGGCCACCGGCGATTTGAAAATGCTCGTGCGAATCATCCGCCCCTCATGGAAAATCTCGCGCGGCAGCCCGGTGTTAACAGAAATTATTTTCATGGCTCTCGGTTAGACGTTTGGGGGAGCAGATGGGTTGCGCGGCCGATTGGTGTCGGCAACGACTATTCTATCCAGGCGCCGGGGTTCAGCGACCGACCAAGCTTGAAAGGGGCAGCCGCGCGGCGTATGGCCATTGGCGATCTCCGTACAGGAGGCAAATCCGCCGAGACTGTCGGCTCCCAAACTTTCGTCGTCCATTATGCGTGTGAGATCGTGCTGCATCAGCGGTGTAATTTGTTTAATGTGATTTCCATTCTCTTGCTCCGGCGCCGCATCCGACGAAAAAGCGGCCGAGGTGAGATTAGAAGTTTTTCTGCTCGTAGAGGTCGCTTCCTCACCGTCGCCGTCTACCCCACGTAGGCGTGGTGGCGAGGACTAGCATCAACTTACTTCTCGATTATCTGCAAGCCGTGGCCGTCGGGGTCGCGCGCCAGAAAGCCTCTCGAGAAGCCGAGAAGTTTTTCCGGCAGATTTGCGATGCTCGGCGAAATAACGCGCCGCTTCGCTCCATTAAGTTTGTGCGCCGCGTTTGCCGCGTTGTCAGTCGTCAAAGTCGTTTGCCAATGCCATAGATCGTTGGCCATCGTATCCTTGGGCGCAGGACGCCCATCGCGGGGTGTCAGGTATTCTAAAAACTCGATGCCGGGACCGCCAGGAGCTTTGAGGCCGCTGATATGCAAACGCGCGCCCGCGACATTGTTTAAATGCTCCTGCTCGGTGCCGTAATTCATGCTCGCGCCGGCTAATTTCAAACCGAGCAGATCACGATAATACTTCAAACTGTTCGGCGTGTCCGATACGACGATGGCCGTGTGATCGACGCCGAGAAAGAGCTTGCCCGAGTTATTTTGCCAGCGCGGGTCTCCCTTCCCCGGTGGAAAGTAGATGACTTCCAAATTATGCCCATCTGGATCTTTGAAATAGAAAGCGCGAATGCCGGCCGCCGCTTGGTTGCTCGCCGGAATCGTCTGGGGCGCTGTCGAAACATGGCGGACTTTATGACGGCGCAATTGCTGGTAGGCCTTGTCCATGTCGCTGACGACGATGGCGATGTGCTGAAAACCATGATCGTGGCTTCGCCAATCCGGCGGGATCCGCCGTCCCGCGGGAGCAAGATATTGGCTCAACTCGATCTTTTCCGCGCCAAGCGCCAGGCGCGTCACGCGCATGCGCAAACCGAACACTCCTTGTAATGTCTCATACTCGCTGCCGTGAACTTCAACGTCGGTGATTTTTTCAAAGCTCAACACCTTGGAGAAAAACTCGATCGACCGATCCATGTCGGCGACCGTCATGCCGATCGCGTCGATCGACCTGACCAGCTGCGCTGAGGCGACAGAAGTAAAAAGTAAAAATAATAAAGCAAAAAGCGACGCTGTCTCGGTAAAGGCCGCGCGCCCGCGCACGCCGACAATTCTCCATTCTACATTGTCCATTTTCAATTCAATCTTTGTTTGAGGTGATCGCCGACGCGCAGCGCGTTCGCCATGATCGTCAGCGCCGGGTTGACCGCGCCGCTGGAGACGAAGAAGCTGCCGTCGACGACATAGAAATTGTCGAGGTCATGCGCCTTGCAGTTGGTATCGAGAGCGCTCGATGTGGGGTCGGTGCCAAAGCGCACGGTGCCGACCTGGTGCGCGACGCCGGCGAGCGGGATGCGCTGGCCGACGAACAGGTTGCGCGAAAATAATCCTTCGTGGCAGTCGTGGCCGTGGACGGAGCATTTGGTTTGCTGCTGCATTAACTCTTTCAATTTGGCGATTAAGCGTTCGTGTCCTTCTTGGTTGTTGGGCTTATAGCTCAGGACGATCCTGCCGTCGGCGTCGACTGTGACCCGGTTAGTCGGATCGGGCAGGTCTTCGGAGGTAAGCCAGAAGTCGAGAGAATGTTTGGCCATCAGCTCCAGACTCCAGCCTGGCGCAAACGCCGGAGCTCCGGCTTTGAGGGTTTCGCCGTCGAGCTTGCCGACAAACGAGATATGCCCCATGGGATAGTTCCACTCTGGAGCTCCGAAATAAAAGTCATTCACAGATAGAGATTTTTGAAAGATTGTCGGGTTCGGACATTTCGACAGCGCCATCAAGACGGAATTGATATGGCCCATGTAGTGGCGGCCGACGGCGTCCGAGCTGTTCGCCAAACCGCGTGGGTGTTTGTCATTCCTAGAGCGCAGCAACAATGCTGCCGAGTTGATAGCGCCACATGCCGAGACCACGATATCTGCAGAAAGTTCTTCGCGTCTGCCGTTGTGCTGGACGAGGACTTGCGACACGCGCCGGCCTGACGCGTCGGTTGCCAGTTTTTCGACATAGGCGTTGGTCATCAGTGATACATTTCGATATTGCAGCGCTGGATCGACGGCACAGACTTGCGCGTCGGACTTGGCATAAACCAGGCAAGGGAATCCATCGCAGTTGGCGCAGCGGATGCATTTGCTGGCGCGCGGGTTCTTTTCATCCAACATCACCCCCAATGGCGTATGAAACGGGTGCAGCCCGAGCCGTGCAAAGTCATCGGCCAACTGCTGGATGCGCGGCTCGTGGCTGATGGCGGACTCGGGGTACGGGCTGGACGCGTGCGGTTCGGTGGGGTCTTCGTTGCGTTGGCCATGGACGTGATAAAGCGCCTCGGCTTCGCTGTAGTAAGGCTCCATGTCGTCGTACGAGATCGGCCACGCCGGCGAGATGCCGCCGTGATGCTCGACCTCGCCAAAGTCTTCCTTGCGCAGGCGAAACAGCGCGGCACCGAAGAACTTCGTATTGCCGCCGACATAATAATTGGTGTGCGGATGAAGCTCCCGGCCATCCTTGTCGAGCCATTTCTCTTTGGTTTGATACTTGCCATCGAGATTGACCGCCGTAGAGCTCCAATTGTCTTTTTCCCGAGGGACGTAATCGCCGCGTTCGAGGATCAAAATCCGTTTCCCGGTCGGTGCTAGTTTATATGCCAGTGTTCCGCCACCGGCGCCGCTGCCGATGATAATGACGTCATAATGGTCTGTCATAATGGGCTCCGTTGATCGCTATACTCGGCGGCATGTAGCTTTTTGCCATGTGACCGTTAGATGTGGCGGCGGCTCATTCGGTCGCACGTAATTTATCGGCAGATTTACTGCGCGACACCGGTGTCGCGCGGAGACTCTGGAAGCGAATTCCGATGCTGAGAGCCCCACGTCTCCGCGAAGACTCATGCCCTAGGTTAACGGTGCGACGCCGAAGTTGACACCGAAGCGCGCGCACCAAATGGCGACGTTTTTATACTTGCTTAGATCCACGTTTGCCGGGATGTCGTAGTTCTGGTCGCCTTGATTGCCTTTCATCGAGCCCAAGTCGATGAACCCGGCGGCCTTGATGGCGTCGCTGCCTTCCGCTACTTCCGCCGCAGTCAGGTAGACATGGACGTCCGGACCGTTGGAAGTCTCGAACTCGGTCAGCCGAAGAGTCTGCCTGCCATCGGCGAGCTTATAGATCGTCGCCACGCCTTTGGTCTCGTGCGCCAGGCTCTTGAAGTTGCCCTTTGCCAGCGACACCGGACCGCTCGCGACTGAAGTGCCGGTAGGAAACTGCTCATTGACCCGGTTGTTGACAAACAGCAGTTCCGGTCGGAAGGCGTACCAGCCGATCGCCAATCCAACAATACCGACACCGACAAGGGTTTGACGCCTATTCATAAACTGCTCCTCCGTAGATGGTTTGGTTTTTTTAAATTCTTGCATGCTTCAAGTTTTCCGGCTCATTGGACAATCGCCATGACCTTGGCGATTAGATGTGAGATGGCGAGGAAAGGATGCGATCAGATCAAAGGAAGCAAACCGTTCGCGATGAGCCCAATCGTAAAGCCTAACCCGCGTGGTTTTTTCGTAAAGTTTCACTCATACTTGTTTGAGCTGAGCTCTCGCCGTAAAATTTGTCGCTCGGCTTGATTCGACAGCGGCGCTATTTTGAGCGGGACTATGAATATCATTTTCGATCTCGGTGGGGTTGTTGTGCGTTGGGAACCGGCGGCTCTATTGGCTCGAACCTTCGATGATCCTGCCATCCGCAAACTCGTTCACTCCGGGTTCATTGGTCATCCGGATTGGCTCGAGCTTGATCGCGGAACCCTAACGCCGGAGGCTGCGATTGCCCGCGCAGCTCGACGCACGGGTCTAAAGGATCATCTGTTAACTGATCTGCTCAACGCAGTACCATCATCGTTAGTGCCCATTCCCGAAACAGTCGAATTACTCTATTTATTGAAGGACCAGGGTCATTCGCTCTATTGCCTATCGAACATGCACGTCGCATCGATTAATTTTCTCGAACGAACGCATGGCTTTTGGAATTTATTTAAAGGCAAAGTGGTTTCCTGCCGAGTCAAATTGTGTAAGCCCGAGGCCGAGATTTACGCGCATTTGCTCGACACTTTTCAAATCGATCCGCAACACGCTGTCTTTGTCGACGATGTTGAAGTCAATCTGGTCGCGGCACGGCAATTTGGCCTGAGAACGATCCGATTTGAGAATGCCGCGCAGTGCGCCGGCGAACTCCGGACGCTAGGTTGTCTTTGAAGTATTCGAACGACAGGCGTGCGCCCAAACGCGCCAGTCTTGATTCCTGCCGAGTCGCGAGCTTTGGCTTTTTGCTAAGTACCGGGAAGCGGGATAGAATTCATACCGGGCCATTTTGAACGCTATCACGCAACAGGCCCAACTGCCGAAGTTTTTATCGAAGTTAAGATAAGGTGCTGGTCGGGATGCGAAAACTTGCTCTGCGTCCTGTTGCGCTCAGATCACCTGAGTGCGGCTCATTGAGGATGTTAAAGGAGCTGCTGATATGACAAGAAACATTATTATGGCGGCTTCACTGCCGGCTCCTCCCGATAGGCTCTTCGACATGTATCTCGATGCCGCGGAACACGCGGCAATGACCGGCTTGCCCGTGATAATAGAGCCGCGCACCGGCGGTGTGTTTCGTGCCTTCGATGGCATGGTTTCCGGCACCATTCTGCATATTCAGCCGAAGTCGCTGATCGTGCAAACGTGGCGATCGGTGAATTGGCCGCTGACAGCGATGGATTCGGTGCTGACGCTCTCATTCTGGCCGGCGGAAGACGGCGGCCGGATCGAGCTTGTCCACTGCAACGTCGTTGATGAAGATTTCGCGGGCGTCAGCCAGGGCTGGGGGAAATATTATTGGACGCCATGGCACGCCTATTTGACGAAATAGACTGGCGTTGAGATCTCACCTCTATGATCGTCGATTATTCAAAAGCCGTTACATCCTTTACCATTGTGTTTTGACGAGGGCTATTTGAACGGCATTGTCGAATCGTTGATCGCGGGCACGGGTTTGTCGTTTGGCGGCTTCTTCGTGCTGTGCATTGTTTCGTTTCTCGGTAGCCTGATTGCCGGCGCGTTAGGACTTGGCGGCGGTGTGTTAGTGTTGGCAACGATGGCGAACCTGTTGCCGCCGATGGCGTTGGTGCCGATCCATGGCGTCGTGCAATTGGGCTCGAATCTAAGCCGTGCCGTGCTGAGCTGGCGCCAGACATTGATGTCGATCGTCACGCCGTTCTTTATCGGCACGGTCATCGGTGCTGCCGTCGGCGCGCAGTTCGTCGTCGCGCTGCCCAAGTCGTTCTTGCAGCTGGTAATCGCGGTTTTCATTCTCGCCTCGACTTGGTTGCCCAATCTGCAGAGCAAGTCAGCGGGCAAAGTGAAATTTTTCTTTGTCGGCATCGTAACCACGATCGTCACCATGTTTGTCGGCGGCACCGGCGTTTTGGTCGGATCGTTCGTCGCGCCGGCCTGTCCGGAGCGCCACCAGTTCGTCAGCACGCATTCGGTTGTGATGACGATCCAGCATGGCCTTAAAATCATTACCTTCGCGCTGCTCGGATTTGCCTTCGGTCCTTACATCGCGCTGTTGATCGGTCTGGTTTCCTTTAGCTTTATCGGCAGCTACGCCGGCAAGCTTTTGCTCAACCGTCTGCCCGAACGGATTTTCCGCGTGGCATTAAAAGCGACGCTCACGGTGCTGGCGTTGCAGCTGCTTTTCTCTGCTTTGCGCGCAGGTCTCTGACGCTATCGAGACTTGCACCCGACCCGGAGTGGTTACTGCATCAGGTGAGATTCGTTACCGGCATCAACGCTCGTAATCTGGTCTCGGTTCAGTTTCCCACACGTATTGCGAGAGTGAGTCGATAGATTTCTCGCTGCCGTTCGAAATGACAATGCCAGAACAGCCGGCATCTCAATTATTGATCTCCTTGAATCCACGCCGAGACTCTAGCGCATGCCCGAGTAGCTGTTCACGGTCGCGTGCAGGTTGCGCGCAAAGTCGGTGGCGGCTTGGGTGCTGATACTGAACGCCGTGCGGGCGTACTCCTTGACCGCAAGCACGGCGGCGAGCGGCATGGATTTGAAATGTTCGATTAGGCGATTGATGCTGGCGTCCAATTCGCTATGCGCCACCACGTCGCTGACCAGCGCGTAGGTGAGTGCTTTTTGCGCGTCGATTTCCTGCGCCGAATAAATCATGAAGGTTGCCGCTTTGCGCGGCATGCGGTCGACCAGGGCGGAAAAGGCGATGGTCGGCATGATCTTATGGGCGGTTTCAGGAAACGAGAATCGCGCCCTGTCGCTGGCGATGGTGATATCGCAGAGTGCCGCGAGGGCGCAGCCGAGACCGACCGCACGACCTTGAACGACGCCGATGATGGGAACTTTGGCGTTGCGGAAGGCGCCGTAAAGATTAAAGATCGTTTCGCTGCGCTCGCGCACAGCGTAGGCTTCTGGGCCGGGAGTCGGCGGCGCCGCGCCCATGGAATCGCGACCCATGCAGAAATCATCGCCGGCGCCTTTGAAAATTATCAGCCGCGACGACCTTACCGCGTCGTCGAACATCTCCGTCACCTGCGCCCAGGTGGCATCGCTCTGACGATTGCCGACTTCCGGTCGATTCAACAGAATCGTCGTTATATCGTTTTCTTTGGTTACGAGTACCGGATCGGCCATGATCATCCTCCAAAGTGTGGTCGGGTCACTTTAGGGAGCGGAGCTGCTGCTGTCAACGGCATCACTGAACTTGTCGCGCGTTCAAATGGTTCAAGCCGTTCAAAACGTTCAAATCGGCTTCGACTTCGACGAATTGTCGGATTGCGGGCGCTCGTTCTTGCGAAGATGATATTTTCAAAATAGACTTCGGCCAATCAATTCGCCCAGTTTAGGAGGAAGGCATGGCTGAACAAACTTTGAATGGAAGTTGTCTTTGTAATTCGGTGCGCTATCAAGTCACGACGCCGTTCATGCGCTTCGGCCACTGCTATTGCTCCCGGTGCCGCAAGGCGACGGGCGGGGTGCGCTCGACCAACATTGCCGTGCCGATCGCGCAGTTTCGCTGGACCCAGGGAGAGAATCTGATCAAGCGTTTCGATCTGCCCGAAGCGAAAAGTTTCGCGCGGCAGATTTGCAGCAACTGTAATTGTCCGATTCCGCATGCCTCGCGCGACGGCACGCGGGTGATTGTTCCGTCCGGTACCTTGGACGACTTGCCGCCAGGCAAACCTTCGGTGCACGGCCACTGGAGCAGCCGGGTCCGGTTCGTCGAGACCAACGAGTCCGACTTGCCGTGCGAGAATTAAGGAAAGCTACGTTAATTCCATGCTAACGACCACAGTCGGACGCTTGCGCGCGGCGGGGATGATCGAAGCGGTGTCGTTTCTCCTATTGCTTGGCGTGGCTATGCCTCTCAAATACTTCGCCGGCATGCCGCTGGCGGTGAAGATCGCCGGCTGGATTCATGGATTGCTTTTTCTAGCGTTTGGTATGTGTTTGCTCGTCGCCCACGGTGAACGGCAATGGCCGCTGCGTTGGACTGCGGTAATTTTCATCGCGGCATTGCTGCCGTTCGGGCCGTTTGTCATCGATCGGCGGCTCAAGAACGAAAAGTAAGATTGCTTTTGTCGCCGCGGAGAAACAATGGCTGATGAGATGCAAGTCAATCGCGAGATTGTGATAGAAGCCGATGCCGAGTCTATCGAGCGTTTGCGCAAGGAAGGGCATGTGCGCGGCTTCACGGTGTTCTGCGACGAGCAGGCGCGCACCGGCGGCGACAATTCGGCGCCATCGCCGATGGGCTACTTCGCTCTTTCCGTGGCTTTTTGACTGCTTACCCAAGTTTCCCGGTACGGGGAAATGATGAAGGTAAAGGTCGACAAGATGAAAATCTATGTCACCACGCGATTCCGCGCCGAGGGATCCGTATTGCGCGAGACCATCAAATCGGGCGGTGTGGGAGTGGAACTGCGCAGCGAGATCGCCTCGAGCGCGCCGGCGGAGCGGGTGGCCGCGCTGATGCGCAATGCCGAAGCGGGCTGTTATATTATGCAGACGATTCTCAATCCAACGCCAGTGATGCGCGAGTTTAAGCTTAACGGCGCCGCATTCGATCCCGACAGTTACAAGAAGCAGTAACTGTCATTCAATGGTCGAATCAGCAGCTCCAGTGCAGGCCTGGGTTTTGTCCCGGCGGGTCGATCAATGCAGCAGCCTGTGGGCGACGACTTCGAAAGCGACGATACCAAGTGTTATAACCGAGGCGGCGAGTACAAAAGTGGTGCGTTGCTTTTCCAACCTTGTCATGGTCTTGAGTTGCTCGGGCACTTTGGCGTCCGTCCTGAGTTGTCGTGCATGCCATAAGGTGTAGAGATTGGCTAATGCCGCCAACGTCGTCAGCAGCAGCACCGGCACGCGCAGCACGCTTTGATCGAGAAACGTCAGCAAGCCGGCCAGGCCGAATACGCTGCTGGCGCCGAGCGCAATTGCCAACGGACCGATTAAAGTGACGACCGCGCATGGTGCGCCGAGAATGCTGAAAATAATTGCGCCGATGCTGGTGGCCTTGGCGGGCAAAGGCTCGGGAGGATCACCGATCAAGCGCGTCGCTTGAGCGCCGAGCAGACGATAGGCGACCACAGGGTCGCGAAAACCCTTAAGCTTAACCTGTTCGGAAGTTGCCTCGACAAAGCTCTCGGCGTGCTTTCGATAGGTTTCTTCGCTCATGAGCATTTCGCCCGCGCTGGCTTTGCTTTGCAGGCGGGCCGCGAGATTCACCACGTCGCCGATCGCCGTGTAGTCCTTCGAGTCATCGGATCCCAAGCGACCGACCCTGGCGAATCCGCTGGCGATACCGATCGAAGCCCGCAAATCCAAGGCAAAGTTTGCGCCGAGCGTTTTCAGTGTTGCGCTCAGTTCCGTTGCGGCAGCGACGGCGCGCAGCGCATGGTCGTCGTGGCGCAGCGGCACGTTGAACAGAGCCATCACGGCGTCGCCGACGTATTTGTCGATAAAGGCGCCATGCTTGACCAGCACTTCGGTGGCCATGCGCAAAAATGCATCGACGACCTCATGAGTTTTCTCCGCGCCGAGATTGTGAGTCATCTCGGTAAACGACGACAGGTCGGCGAACAGCACGGTGATTTCCACCATGCGGCCTTCTTCGACATGGGTGCTGCAGCGGGTGCAGATATTGGGATTACGTGGGCTGCGTTTGATGCCAAAAGCTCGGTAGACGGCGCTCAGCGCGCCCGACAGCATCGTGCCGCAAACGCTGCATTGCACCGCCAATTGCGGGCTCGAATGGGCATGCATGGATCAACAACTTACGTAGGCTCGGAAGCGCTGTCAACGCGATTGCTTCGTGTGCCGATTACAGGAATAATGCAGCGATCTTCAGGAGGACTTCAAAGTGTCGGATCACTACCATGACGAAAACGATTTGAAACTGATGCGCGACATGCGCAAGTTGGCTCCGGATGACTTCAATGCCTGGCTTGGACTGGAAAAAAGTGTTGGGCGCGAAAATGGCGCGATTCCACGAAAATACCGCGAATTGATCGCCATTGCCGTGTCGGCGACCACCCAATGTCCCTATTGCATGGAAGCCCACGCCAAGGCAGCCCACGCTGCCGGCGCGACTCGCGAGGAAGTCGTCGAAGCGTCATTTATCGCTGCGGCCTTGCGTGCCGGCGCGGCAGCGACCCACGGTACGATGGCGCTAAAATTTTTCGACAAGCAGGCCGAAGCCAAGAAAGACTAGCCGGGCGGAGAGCGGATTGGGGCGAATTTTGCCTTTGCAGATTCTCAACCTGCTCGCGATTTGGTTTATCACGATGCCGCTATTTTCATGCTCTGGAACCAGGCCGGCGAATTTGGGGGTCAAAGACGGACGTTTGTCGGTTTGTCCGGCATCACCTAATTGCGTGTCGAGTGATGCCGTCGATGACGCTCACGCCGTCGTGCCGTTTCAGCTTATCGTCCCGCCAACCGACGCTTGGCGCGGGCTTCGAACTGCCGTTGATGCGCTGCCGCGCACGAAAATCGTCAATGCCACGGACGATTATCTTCATGTCGAATGCAGCAGCGCGGTATTTGGTTTTGTCGACGATCTCGAACTGCACCTTCGACCAGCGGAGAAGCTGATCGCAGTGCGTTCAGCCTCGCGCCTCGGCCACAGCGACTTTGGCGTCAATCGCAAGCGGGTCGAGCAGCTGCGCGCGCTGCTGATCACGCAAGGGATCGTGCGTTGAACTTCGATCGGGCGCGGCGGAAGGCGCGATAGATTGCGCGCGAGAGATGCGGTGCGAACTCGCGGTCATGTTTGCGGTAGCCGCCCGCTTTTCGACCGATCGAACTGTCGCACTCGGGCTAGAGATAGCGCTTGGCCGAACATGCGCGTCGGATGCTCGACGTCGGAGATGCCGTGGAAGAAATTCAACTTACCGACAGCGTTAATTTTGATATCGCGTTGCGCTTGGTCGCTTCGCTACTCATCGGTGGATTCATCGGGCTCGAACGGAGCTATCATGGTCGCCCGGCCGGATTCCGCACCCACTCACTTGTTTGTCTTTCGACAAGCCTGTTGATGCTCGTGACGGTATACGAAACGCACTGGTTCCCGCGACTTTCTCAAGGACGGATTACCCTTGACCCGACGCGCATGGCGCAAGGAATCATGACCGGTATCGGCTTCCTCGGCGCGGGGACGATCATGAAGGATGGACTTTCCGTGCGCGGGCTCACCACTGCGGCGTCGATCTGGATCACCGCCGCGATCGGTATACTGATCGGCATCGGTTTTTATGTTCCCGCGGTGATCGCGACGTTCTTGACGCTCGGAACACTGTCGGTCTTTAGGTGGATCGAGAGCCGGATTCCGACGCAGCTTTATTCTCAATTCGTCGTGCGCTTTGCGCGCGATAAAGCGATGCCCGAGATGCAAATGCGCCAATTATTGACGGACTACGGTTTCACGGTTGCTAACCTCAACTACCGACTCGACGTCGGAGCCGACTTCATCGAATACCAGATGATTATCCGCACCACCCAAGCCGACAACACGAGTAAGCTGACGCAAGCGCTCAACGTCATCGACGCAGTCAAGGAATATCGCGTCTCGCCCACCGGCGATTGAGCCGTCCGAGCTGAATCAAAACTGGAACCGGTGCCGCTTTGGCGAATTCAACCGACTGATATTAGCTACGATCGAATGTGAGTACCGAATATGCTGAGCTACGACGTCGTTGAATGGGGTGAACCGCTTCGGAAGCGGGAGCGGGCCACGCCGGTGCCGAGTGGCACGGAGGTGTTGATCAAACTCAAGTACTGCGGTGTGTGCCACAGCGACGTGCATATTCGTGACGGCTATTTCGATCTCGGCGGCGGTAGGCGCTTGCACATGAGCGAGCGCGGCATGACGCCGCCGGTGACTTTGGGGCATGAACCCTACGGCACCATCATCGCCGCAGGGCCCGAAGCGGGTGCCGTTGCCATCGGCGCAGAGCGCTTGGTTTATCCCTGGATCGGTTGCGGCGGTTGTGTCCGCTGCCGCGAGGGGTTGGATAATTACTGCATGGCGCCGAACATGATCGGCATCCAGCGGCCGGGCGGTTACGCCGATCATTTGATCGTGCCTCATCCGCGCTATCTCGTCGACGCCGGCGGCGTCGATCCGGTGTGGGCCGCGACATTGTCGTGCTCGGGGCTGTCGACGTATTCGGCAGTGTCGAATCTGACACCGATTCCTCGCGATGAATGGGTCGCGGTGATCGGTGCGGGCGGATTGGGATTGTCGGCCATCGGCATGTTGCGCGCGCTGGGCCATGAGCGAATCGTTTCAGTCGACATCGACGATGGCAAACTTAATGCCGCTAAGGGGGCAGGAGCGGCGGCGACGCTTGACGGCCGGACCCCGGGCGCGCCGGATACTCTCACGAGTATTACCCAAGGCGCTCTCTACGGAGTAGTAGATTTTGTCGGCAGCACGGAAACCGCCGAGTTGGCGCTCGGCGGATTGCGTAAAGGCGGCAAGCTGATTTTGGTTGGCTTATTTGGCGGCGAAATCAAACTCTCGATCGCCAGCACGATCCTGCGCGCTGTCACGGTTCGCGGCTCCCACCTCGGCAGCGTGGCGGAATTGCAAGCCGTAGTCGCCTTGGCGCGGGAAGGGAAGATCAAACCGATCCCGATCGAGACTCGGCCTCTGTCCGAAGTGAGTCCGACGCTGGATGAGTTGAAAGCGGGCGGTATCGTCGGCAGAGTGGTGGCAATGGCCTAGAGTAACACGGGTCATCCAAGCGGAATAAAGCGCTACCCGAAAGTCCGTCATGCCGGTGCAAACCGGCTTCCAGGCGGCGGGGAGTGGCGTCGGGCACGACGCATGGATACCGGCTCTGCGCCGGTATGACGCGATTCACGATGTACATGCAGTCAACAAGATCATAGACCGTTGGCTTCTGCGTTATGCAGCTAACAATGTATTCTACCAACAAAGATAACTCCTGGCGCTACATCACTCTTGC
>DASSGE010000489.1:0-8256 GCA_035693605.1 Binatia bacterium | reverse complement strand
CGATTCATCGGCGCGTGGTTCCGTATAGCGATCTGCTCGCCGCCATCGGCAAGAAGCCGGCCCCGGCGCAGAAATAGCTGGACGCAATCGGAGTCGTGGAGACGGAGTGGCCCGGGTAAAGGGTTCTTAACGCTTTCGCTCCGTACCCGCTGCGCCCATCCCTAATTCTTTAGTTGCCGCCGTTCTTGACTGTCCAATTAAATAGCGCAAAGTCGACGCTAGCGATTTCGTAGGGATTGCGTCGGGCGTTAAAAAAGTTTTTTCGTCGCCGATTGTGCTCGCCTTGTACTAACTGACTGCAACTTTTTATTTTTGCTAAGGACCCGTTTGTGATGATGACATCAATGAAACTTTTCCTCGCGATCTGGATCTGTCTTGGCTTGCAGGTTAGCGCCGGAGCGCAGACGCCGTACTATCAAGGCAAGACCATACGCATCATCGTCGGCTATCAGGCCGGTGACACTCATGACCTTTGGTCGCGGGCATACGCCCGCCTTATGGGCAAGCATGTGCCGGGCAATCCGACGTTCGTCGTCCAGAATATGCCGGGGGCCGGTTCAATGGTGGCGGCCAATCACGTTTATAATGTCGCCAAGCCGGATGGACTGACGCTTGGTTCCATAGCGCCGGGTCTTTATTTAGCGCAGCTCACTGGTAGTAAAGAAGTTAAATTCGACTGGGCGAAATTCTCTTGGATCGGCACCCCGGAGCATAACGGAACGTTGTTGTTTATGCGCGCCGATGCGCCTTTCAAGTCCATCGAGGATATTCGCAAGGCGAAGGACGGACCTAAGTGCTCGGCCACCGGAGTCGGCACCAGCGGACACTTGATACCTCGGTTGCTCGAAGAAACCCTGAATCTGAAATTTCAAATCGTCACCGGTTATCCGGGTGGCGCCGATCAGGATCTCGCTCTCGAGCGGGGCGAAGTGCAATGCCGGGCGATCACCGTGGCCGCCTACTTTGGCCGGGAGCCGTTTATCAGTTGGTATAAGAAGGGTTTCGTGCGGATCTTGATTCAGACCTCGCGCAAGCGTCATCCGAAGATCCCCGAAGTGCCGACATTGTGGGAGTATATGGAAAAAGAGAAACTGCCGGAGAGCAATCGGCAATTGGCTGTCGTCGCCCTCGGCGCCGGCGGTTTTGGCTCTTGGCCGATTGTCTCGACACCGGGGTTGCCGGCAGAGCGGCTCAAACTGCTGCGCGAAGCCTATGCGAAGACGCTGCAGGAGCCCGACTTGGTCGACGAAGCGAAGAAACGCGGTTGGGAATTGCGCCCTGTCGGTGGCGAGGACCTTGCGACTCTGGCCAAAGAAGTGAGCGCGCAACCGGCGGATGTAGTCGAGCGCATGAAAAAATTGATGGGCGGATGAAATAGCGATAGCGAGTGAACCCGCAGTTCTAACGGTTTTTGGGTAAATACAATCGGAGTAAATACCATATGGTTAAAATTGTAGTGATTGTGATGGCAGTTTTATTTTCCTGGGGGAGCGGCGATGCCCAGGCGCCCTTTTATCAAAACAAAACGATGACGATCGTCGTCGGTTATCAGGCGGGCGATGGTTATGATATCTGGGCGCGGCTCTTGGCGGCGCATATGGGCAAGCATATTCCCGGCAATCCCGCATTTGTCGTCGTCAACACTCCAGGGGCCGGCTCGATGATCGCGGCGAACAACATCTATAATGTTGCCAAACCGGATGGCTTGACGATGGCGGCAATCGGACCATCGCTTTATCTCGATCAAGTGATTGGCAAGAAAGAGGTGAAGTTCGATTGGAGCAAGTTTGGCTGGGTGGGTTCGACGGAGAATACCCCATGGCTGTTTTATATGAGCACGACAACGCCGTACAAGAGCATCGACGATGTACGCAAGGCCAAGGAAGCGCCCAAGTGTTCGGCAACCAGCAGCGGCACCAGCGGCCATTTCATTCCCAAGCTGCTTGACGAGGCGTTCGGTGCCAAGTTCAATGTCGTCATGGGCTATCAGGGCGGCTCAGAGCAGGATTTGGCGTTCGAGCGCGGCGAGGTAGTATGCCGGGCGTTGAGCATCCCGACTTTTTTTGCACGCGAGCCGTTTACCACCTGGCGCAAGAAAAATATGGTGCGTATTCTGCTGCAGACCGGCCGCAAGCGCGACCCAAAGATGCCAGACGTGCCGACGATTCACGAGCTCATGACCGAACACAAAACTTCGGCATCCACCCGGGCCCTGGTCACCGCCATCCTTGCTTCAGGCGATCTCGGCCGGCCGTTCATCACGCCGCCGGCGGTTCCCGCCGACCGTTTGAAGATCTTGCGCGACGCATTTCGCAAGACCATGGCCGATCCTAGCTTCCTCGCCGATGTTAAAGCGCGCAAGTTTGAGATAGAGCCCGATTATGGCGAGGAGTTAGAGGCGCTGGCTAAAGAAATCGTCTCGCAACCGAAGGAGATCGTGGATCGAATGAAGAAGCTTCTCTCTGAGTAGTCCGGCGGCGACGCGGATCGCCGCAAGATTATTTTGCCGCCACCGCCGCGGATCCACCGATAGTCGAGCGAGTTTGCGGCCTATGCGGAACAAGTCGACTTTCGGTGACGTCATTTTTGAAAATTAACGTCGTAAAGCCATTTCTCTCTGCCTAGCACAATTCCAAAACGAGCACTCGCGAACTCTCCACAGTTTTGCCCAAATATGCCTTGGGCTCGCGGCGGCACTTCGACGAAGAATATACTTGTCACGCTATCGGCATAAAATTACAATGCGTTTTCGGTGAGAGAAGTGATGCCGTCCAATCTTGTGGAGAGTCAGACCATGCCGCAACTGAAGTGCCCAAATTGTTCCCGCGAATTTGTCCGGCGCGTCGCTCGGGTCGGACTGAGGGAACGGGTGGCCGGCTGGTTGTACATTTATCCTTTCAAATGCCAGATCTGCGGCTTTCGCTTTCGTTTTCTTCAATGGGGCGTGCGGTACGTCCGCGTCGACGAGGACCATCGCGATTACGACCGCATGGCGATGGATTTCCCAGTGGTGTTTCGCGGCGACGAGTTTGAGGGCGACGGCAACGTGCTCAATATCGCCATGGGCGGATGCAGTTTCACCACGGCGAGCAAGCTTCCCCGAGGCGCGATCATGCGCCTCGAACTCAAGGTATCCAATGACGCCGCGCCGGTGATCGTCGACGCGGCGATCGTACGTCACTGGCACAATCAGATCGCCGGCGTGGAATTTATCCAGTGGCGTCAAAACGAGCGGGAGCGTTTGCAACTCTTCGTTCGCGGCCTTTTAATCGGGCGCCGATCTTAACCGTATCTAGCGTTTTACTCGATTACACCGCTGCGCCGGCGGTACTGTAAAAGCCCAGCCAAGCCAAATAAGCTGAAGCCCACGACATCTTGCATAAAGCTCGGATAGACCAGCACCAGTGCGGCGCCGATCAGAAGTGTCCGCTCGAGGACGGTCGTTTTGGTTGATAACCAGCCAGTGAGGCCCGCGGCCAACGCGGCGAGTCCGACAGCCGCCGTCACCGTGGTCCACAAGATATTGCCCCAACTTCCTTTCAACAAAAGGCCGATACCGTCGGGGTGGAGCGTGAACATGAACGGTACGAGAAATGCGGTCGCAGTGTATTTCCACGCCATCATGGTGGTCCTGTACGGACTGCCGCCGGTAATCGCGGCGGCGGCGAAAGGCGCCAGCGCTGTGGGCGGCGAGACTTCCGAGAGCACGGCGTAGTAGAAAATAAACATATGCGCGGCGTACTCGGGAATGCCCAACTTGATCATTGCCGGCGCAGTAATCACCGCGGCGATAATATAGGACGCTGTAACTGGCACGGCCAGGCCCAATAGCCACAACGCAAGCGCGGTGTATAGGACGGTCAAGAATAAACTGCTGCCGGCGAGGGTAAGAATGATCAGCGAGAACTTCAGCCCCAAGCCCGTCAATGTGACGACGCCGACAATGATGCCGGCGGTGGCGCAGGTCGACGCGACCGACAAGACATCGACAGTGCCTTTTTCGAACAGCCGCCAGAGTTTATTTGGAGTAAGCGCCGTATCGCGCCGAATGAAGCTCAAAGCGATGCCGAGAAGGATCGCATAGGCGACCGAAAGAATTGCGGTATAGCCCCACAGCATGAACGCGACAATGGCGATCAACGACACGAAGTGAAAGCCGTACTTGCGTGTCAGGCTCCACATGCTGTCGCCTTCGACAGCGATCGGTTTGGCGCCGAACTTTCTCGCGTCGAGTTCGACCATGGTGAAAATCGACCAATAATAAAGCAGCGTGGGTATCGCCGCCATGGCGAGAACGTCGAGGTAGGAAATCCTGAGAAACTCGGCAATTAAAAATGCCGCGGCGCCGAGCACGGGCGGCGAGATGATTGCGCCGATGCCGCCCGCGGAGAGTAAGCCGCCGGCCGAGTCCTTGTCGTAGCCAGCTTTGGCGAGCAGTGGCCATGCAACCGAGCTGAGCGTCACGGTGGTTGCGACGCCTGAACCCGAAGGCCCACCGAGCAGAAAGGACGCGAGCGTGACAGTGCGCCCCGCCGCTGCCGGTTTGCCGCCGGTCGCCGCCAGGGAGAAATTCACGTAGAACTCGCCGGCCTTGGAAAACTCCAGCACGGCGCCGTAGATCGTAAATAGAATAATAAAAGTCGCCGCGACATCGAGGGGAACGCCAAAGATGCCTTCGAGAGTGATGTACATGTGACCGACCAGCCGGTCGAGATGATAACCTTGATGAGTCCATGGCGGCGGCAGATAGGCGCCGAAACGGGCGTAGGCGAGAAAAGCGACAGCGACCGCTGGCAGAACCCAGCCGGTGGTGCGTCGGGTCGCTTCGAGAATCAACGCTATCGTCAGCGCGCCGAAAATTTGATCGAGCTGAGTCGGCAACGCGGCGCGGTAAATGAAGTCTTCGAAATCCCACAGCGGGTAGGCGACCACCGCGATACTGGCTAGCGCCAGCAGCCAGTCATACCACAAAATACGTTGTCTACTTGCGCTGCGACGGATCGGGTAGATCAGAAACGAAAGCGTCAGAGCGAAGCCGAGAAAAACCAGCCGCAAAACCTGCGCCGTGACGCTCGCCCAAGCCCAATAGAGAAACAACAGCGACATGGCGACTGCGATGGCGGAAACAAACGTGCCCAGGGCACCGCTCAAGTGGCGGCGCGGACCGGCTTCGATCTCAACGAATTGCTGCGCCGCTTCGATGCGCGATGGATCGATAGAGTGTTCAGCCATGGGCGCTGCTTTTGCAAGATGCGACGGTTAATCGCAGCGCGCCGGTCGATTGAATGGTTAGCGGTTTGCCATCGGAGTAAACGAAATGAAGGGACATTGCGGTATCGACACTGCTGTTTAGAGTGAGTGATGGGAACCGTGTCGGTGTTGGGCGGACAATCCAAACGCCATTATCGAAGCGGGCATTTTCATGAGCGTAGAAATCTGCCAAGCGCGCCTCGCCGTAGCGCACCTGAGTCAAATGAAAGCCGTCATGTTGCAACACAAATACTTCCTCGACTTGGCTGCCGTGGATCGAGTGGAGAAACCTCAGCCGCATGGCGCTGCCGAAAAAAACTGGCACGCTCCGCTCGCCGCCTTCGCCCTTGGTTAATTGCACGCATAACGACTGCGCGTTGCTGCTGCCCGGCAACAGCGCGGCGATCAAAAAAACTGCCAAGAGCTCAACGCATTTTGATGGCAACTGGGAGTTCATTTGCTCGGTACCGGCACCTTGACGCCTTTTTCTTTATAATAGCGCAGCGCGCCGGGATGAAACGGGATCGGCGAGCCGACCACTGCGGTCTTCAGATTCATTTCGCCGGCGGCTTTGTGCACCGCGACTAGATCGGTTGTGTGTTCCAGCAGCAGCTTGGTGATCTGGTAGGCGAGGTTTTCGTCGAGTTTCTCATTGGCGATCAACAAATTGGTCGCCGCCGCAACCGGGGTGTCTTCATCGATGCCTTTGTACAACCCTTTGGGAATGTTGGCGGCGAAATAGAGCGGTCCGTATTTCGCGACCATTTTTGGAATGGCATCGCCGTGTGGAACCATGTGAATTTTGATTCCCGGAGTCGCGGCTAAATCCAGTACCGCGCCCGTGGGCAGGCCGCCGTCCCAGAAGAAAGCATCGATTTTGCGGTCCTTGAGAGCGCCGGCGGACTCCGCAGCGCCGAGACGCTCCTGGCTTCTAAAATCCTTCGGCGTGAGGCCGTACGCTTCGAGCACGCGCAGTCCTTTGACTTCGACGCCTGAGCCAGGCGAACCGGTGGAAACACGTTTGCCTTTGAGATCCGCCACCGATTTGATGCCGCTGCCGTCGGTAGCGACGATGTGCATGAAGTTGGCGTAGAGAGCCATCAGTGAACGGATGTTGGCCTTTTCCGGCAGTCCTCTGATCTGTCCATTAAAGCCGTCCCATGCTGTGTCGGGCAGAGAAAATGCCAACCCAACGCGATTGCCATGCAGCAGTTTGACGTTGTCCACCGATGCGGTAGTGACCTCCGCGGTCGCTTCTGTGTTCGGGATATATTTCGTGATCAGTGCCGCCATACCCCCGCCAAGCGGATAATAGACGCCGCCTGTGCCGCCCGTGGCGATCGAGATGCGATTTTTCACCTGGGCGTCGGCCGGTAATATGATGAAGCACGTCAGCAGTATTAGGCACAATGTGATGATTAAAATAATGCGATCGTTACCCATGCGACTATCTCCTGAACAATTTTGTTTAGTCTCGGCAGAAAATCTCAAACGACATGTTTCATGTGAATGACATAATAAGGAACGAAACCGTCACCAGCCATCGACGGCGAGTTTTTCTTTAAAACCGTAAATAGTATGGCGACAATTTTTCGCGCGCGATTCAATTGGCTGGTAGAGCCCGGCAGCACGTCGGCGAATTTTAGTATTTCATCACGGAAGCGCCAGCGCCGCTCCGCGCGCGCGAGGGCCTGCGCAAGGTCTTCGGTGCTGGGTTCGAGACGGCTCAGTTTAAGCGAATGATGGAACCGCGCCATCGCACCATCAGCCGAGTTGCCTTGAGCGCGAACCACGAATCCCGCTGCGTGGTTTGAAAGCGTGTTGTCCATTAGCGCTGTCGTACCGGCCTTGATCCACGAGCCGTTCGAGCGCGTTAACTTACTGCTAAGCGGGCCGAAGCGTCAAGTTACCCATGGTCGTTTTACATTTAATATTAGTGCAGCGCCCGGATGACAGGTCCTCTCAATGCTCCGTAACGTACAGAACTGTGAACATCGCCGCGACCGTCGGTGAAATCTGTTAATCCGTTCAGTCCGTGATTCGAGTCTGATGGGGGAATGATGTCTATCGTTTTCGCGTGGCGATTCAACAAGTTAATTTTCACGCCGGATCGTTCATCGACGATCTACGGCATAATTGACCTAAATCAAACGGCATGGCGCTTGCTCGCTCGGATTGATTCGTCGGCTTCTCTGGGTTGCCGAAGAAACAATAATGCGAATTGAGGAGGGGAAAATATGACGAATAGGCTGAATAAGTTTTATGCGGTCGCGGTAGCGGGCAGTCTGCTACTGGGCAGTGCAACGGCAGGGCTGGCGGCCCAAGCGCAACGAGGTAATTCGGGATTGCCTCCAGGTCCGGGTAACCCGATCGCAGCGGTGTACGATCAGGTCAAGGCGTTGAGCAATCAGGTTAAAGCGCTGAGCGCGCGGGTGACTCTTCTTGAGAACGCCGGGACTCAAACCGCGACTATGTGGATCAATCATCTTGATCTCGTTCCCGGCGGAGCAGAGGTGCAAACTCTGTACAGTTCGACAAGTTCAGGAGTTGGCACTGGCCTGAGTGGTTTGATCGTCATGTCGTCGACAATAGGCGAATCATTTGCAGACACGGGCAACAAAGTCATTGAAAAAGGGTTGGACGTGCCGCCGAACTACAAAATCACCGGCGTGCGCATTTGTTACGAATCGTCGAGCGCCGCCAGCTTTATCAGTCAAGTCAGACTCGCTCAGTTGCAGAATCCGCCGAGCACTGCGCTCGTCGTCTTGGACGACGCTGCCGACCTAACCAGTGTCGGACCTGTTTGTGTGAATAGCGCGGCAACATCGGTAGATACCAGTTTGGGTGCCGTGCGTTTGGGTCTCCGGCTCAATTTTGGTTCCGTTACTGACAAAATTGTGATTCGCGGTCTAGGTTTGCTGCTCCAGCGCACCCAATTGTAATGGGCTCGCGATAGCCACAGTTGTAATCAAGATAAATCGATCCTGTACTCAGCCGAGGCTTGGC